>NZ_BAAALD010000088.1:0-32658 GCF_039528095.1 Kitasatospora arboriphila | reverse complement strand
GTCCCTGGCGGCGCACAGACGGTCGAAGGCCCCTCGCGAAAGCGGGGGGCCTTCGACGTTCCCGGACCGGACCGGTTGTCCCGGCCGTCCGGGTCAGCGGCGCAGCAGGCGGTGCAGGGAGTCCTTCATCGCGGCCGTGAAGGACTCCCGCTGCCCGGCCTCCAGGAGGTCGAGCGAGAGGTACGGGTTGAGGTCCTCCAGCTCGACGAGCAGCAGCTCGCCGTCGGCGGTGCGGCAGGCGTCGACGCGCTGGATGCCGTGGTCGACGGTGTTCCAGTCCACGAAGTGCTGGGCGAAGGCGAGGTCCTCCGCGCTCGGGCGGTAGGGCGCGAGCTGCCAGCGGACGTCCTTGTCCGGGGTGTGCAGGGCGTACTGGAACTCCCGGTCGACGAAGTAGAAGGACACCTCGTAGCGGAAGTCGATCCGGGGCTGGACGAGCATGCCGCCGGCCGCGGCGATCTCGGCGATCCGGTCCGGGCCGGCGACCTCCAGGCCGATGGAGTCGGCGCCGAGCTTGGGCTTGGCCACGTACTCGGCGACGTCGGGGAGGCGGCCCAGGTCGTCCGGGGCCTCCGCGGTCGGGATGACCGGGTGGCCGCCGGCCGACAGGTCGAGCAGGTACTGCTTCCCGGCCATGTCCGCACGGCCGGTCAGCTCGTTGAACACACGGGTGCCGCGCCGCAGCGCCTCGGCCCGGAAGGCGTCGTACTGCTCCTGGTAGTGCAGCACCGGGCCGCTGTTGCGCACCACGACGCCGTCGAAGGAGTCCATCAGACCGGCCGCATCCAGCGGGTGGCACAGGGCGACGGCGAAGTCGGTGCGCAGCGCGGCGGAGAGGTGGGTGTCCTCGTCGCCGTAGCGCCGGCCGCGGGCCGGGTAGGTGAGGTCGGTCACGTACAGGATGCTCGGGCGGGCCATGGTGCTCCTCGTGCGGGCGGGTCCGGGCACCCTACCTGCCGCGTCGCGGCGGGGCCGCGGGCGAGGCGGGCACCCGGGACGGCACGGGTCGGCACGGAGCGGGTCGGCGCGGCGGCGGCCGCGAGGCGAGGGAACGGTAAGGAAAAATGGGACATAAGTCCCTAACGTCTGACAAGTCGATCAGGCAGGGTGGGACGGTCCATGCCGTCCGACGGGTGAGCGACCTTTGCGGGGCTCGCAGGAAGGGAACTCCGGTGCCCCGTACTTCGCAGCAGAGCGGTCCCGGCGCGCCCCGCGGACGGTGGTCCGGCCGCCGGACGGCGCAGCGGCGCAGCGGCTGGCGGCGGCTGGTCCCGACCTGGCGGGCGGCGCTGGCCGGCTCGGTGACGGCGGTGCTGCTCGCGGCCGGCCTGTTCGCACTGGGGCTGGCCCTGGTGCAGGTGCCGGACGCGCACGCCGCCGCGACGGCGCAGAGCAACACCTGGCTGTACTCCGACGGCACGCTGATCGCCCGGACCGGCCAGACCAACCGGCAGAACGTGCCGCTCGACCGGATCTCCCCCGCCGCCCGGCACGCCGCCCTGGCCGCCGAGGACCGCAACTTCTACCACGAGGGCGCCGTCAACCTGCAGGGTCTGACCCGGGCCGCGTTCAACACCGCGACCGGCAAGGCCACCCAGGGCGGCTCGACGATCACCCAGCAGTACGTCAAGAACACCTACCTCAGCCAGAAGCAGAGCGTCACCCGCAAGGTGAAGGAGCTCTTCATCGCGATCAAGGTGGACGCGACGGAGAGCAAGGACGACGTCCTCGCCGGGTACCTCAACACCGCGTACTACGGCCGCGGCGCCTACGGCGTCCAGGCCGCCGCCCAGGCCTACTTCGGCATCGACGCGGACCGGCTGGACGCCGCCCAGGGCGCCTACCTGGCCGCGCTGCTGAACGCGCCCAGCGCCTACGACGTCGCCACCGCCACCCCGCAGGGCGAGCAGAACGCGACGAACCGCTGGAACTACGTGCTGGACGGCATGGTGCAGGAGCACTGGCTGTCCGCCGACGAGCGGGCCGCCATCCGGTTCCCCGAGGTGAAGGAGCCCAAGAGCGCGCCCGGCCTCTCCGGGCAGGCCGGCTACCTGGTCTCCGCCGCCACCGACTCCCTGACCTCGCAGCACGTCCTGACCGACGCCCAGCTGGCCCAGGGCGGCTACACCATCACCCTGACCGTGGACGCCGAGCGGGAGCGGCAGCTGCAGGCCGCCGTCCGCAGCCAGCTCACCGGCAACCTCGACCCGGCGAAGCGCAAGAAGGACGCCGACGCCCAGGCGGGCGCCGTCTCGCTGGACCCGAAGACCGGGGCGGTGCTCGCGCTGTACGGCGGCAGCGACGCCACCCAGCACTGGATCGACAACGCGACCCGGCAGGACTACCAGGCCGGCTCCACCTTCAAGGCGATCGCGCTGGCCGCCGCGATGGACAGCGAGGCCCGCACCCAGGCCGGCCGCCGGATCACCGCCGACACCGTGTACGACGGCACCAGCGGACGGGCCGTCCGCGGCGGCACCGGTACCCCGTACGCCCCGCCGAACGAGGGCGGCAAGGACTACGGGCAGATCACCCTGCAGCAGGCCACCGACTGGTCGGTCAACTCGGTCTACGCGCAGCTCGCGCAGGACACCGGGCTGGAGACCGTCCGGAAGACCGCCGTCGCGCTCGGCCTGCCCGCCGACACCCCGGGGCTGTCCGCGGTGCCGTCCATCCCGCTCGGCGCGGCCACGCCCAGCGTGCTGCAGATGGCCGGGGTGTACGCGGCCCTCGACAACGACGGCAAGCAGATCACCCCGTGGCTGGTGAAGTCCGTCGGGGTGGAGGGCGAGCAGGTGCCGCTGCCCGCGCACAGCACCACCCAGGCGGTCAGCACCGAGGCGGCCCGGGCCACCACCGCGATGCTGCAGGGCGTCGTCGACGACCCGGGCGGCACCGGCTGGCGGGCCGGCGCCCTCGACCGGCCGGCCGCCGGCAAGACCGGCACCACCGACGACTCCCGGTCGGTCTGGTTCGTCGGCTACACCCCCGAGCTGGTGACGGCCGTCGCGCTCTTCGGCCAGGACCCGGCCACCGGCGCCCAGGTCACCCTGGACGGGGTCGGCGGCACCGGCGAGGCCGCGGGCGGCCGCTACCCCACCCTGATCTGGACCGCCTACATGAAGGCCGCGCTGTCCGGCGAGCCGGTCTCCGACTTCACGGCGCCGAAGCAGGTGCGCACCCGGCCGACCGAGTCCACGCCGACCGGCAGCGCCTCCGCGACCCCGTCCACCGCCCCCTCCTCTCCGGCCGCCAGTGCGCCGGCCGAGGACGACGCCACCCGGCAGCCCGAGCGCCCCTGGGCGTCGACGGGCGCCACGCCGGGTGCGGGCCGCCCCTGGACGGGGAGCGGCTCCTCGGGCGGCGGGACGGGCTCGGACGGTACCGGTGGAGGCGGCCTGCTCGGCTACGGGTCCGGCACCGGGACGGGATCCGGCTCGGGCTCGGGCTCGGGCGGGACCGGGTCCGGTTCGGGCAGCAGCTCGGGCTCGGGCGGGACGAGCGGGACGGGGTCAGGTTCGGGGTCGGGGTCCGGCGGGACGGGCACCGCGCCGGGCGGCCGGGGGTAACTCGCACAGGACCATCACGTGAGATGGCGCCTTACCAAGTGCGTCCACGGACTGGCACAATGCGTCGGTGCGCAGCTCCTCCCCCACCCCGGCCCGCGGCATCGGCTCGCTCGGCCTCTCCCTCGCCCTGCTCTCGGCCTTCGCGTTCGGCGGCTCCGGCACCGCCGCGAAACCGCTGATCGAGGCGGGCCTCTCGCCGCTGCACGTGGTGTGGCTGCGGGTGACCGGCGCCGCCGTGGTGCTGCTGCCGCTCGCCTACCGGCACCGGGACGCCGTCCGCCAGCGCCCGGGCCTGCTGCTCGGTTTCGGGCTGCTGGCCGTGGCCGGCGTGCAGGCCTGCTACTTCGCGGCGATCTCGCGCATCCCGGTCGGCGTCGCGCTGCTCATCGAGTACCTCGGCCCGCCGCTGCTGCTCGGCTACGTGAAGTTCGTGCAGCGCCGCCCGGTCTCCCGTGGGGCCGCGATCGGCGCCGGCGTCGCCGTCACCGGCCTGGCCTGCGTCGTCGAGGTCTGGAACGGGCTCTCCTTCGACGCGCTCGGCGTGGTCTTCGCACTCGGCGCGGCCTGCTGCCAGGTCGGCTACTTCGTGCTCGCCGACGCCGGCCGCCGCGGCGACAAGCCGATCGACCCGATCGCGGTCAGCGCGTACGGCCTGCTCATCGGAGCCGTCGTGCTCACCGTCTTCACCCGGCCGTGGGAGGCGGACTGGAGCCTGCTCGGCGGCTCGGTCACCATGAACGGCCACAGCCTGCCCGCGGCGCTGCCCGCCGCCTGGATGGTGCTGGTCGCCACGGTGCTCGCCTATCTGACCGGTGTGGTCGCCGTCCAGCACCTGTCGCCGCCGATCGCCGGCGTGGTCGCCAACCTGGAGGCCGTGGTCGCGACCGTCCTCGCCTGGGTGCTGCTCGGCGAACACCTCGGCGCACCGCAGCTGCTCGGCGGCCTGCTGGTGCTGGCGGGCGCCTTCGCCGCCCAGACCAGCAAGTCCGGCACCGAACCGGAGCGGACGGTGGCCTCGGGCGGCGGCGCGTCCGAGCGGGTCGGCGGTGTCGGCGGTTCCGACGGTTCCGGCGGCGACTTGGGCGTCGAGGACGCCCCGCAGGACGCCGTCCGGGGATCCGCCTGACCGGCTGAGCGGCTGAGTGGGTGGGCTGGCCCGGCCGGGTCCGCGTTGGCCAGTCCGTGCTGGTCAGTCCGGTCCGCGCCGGTCAGACCCGTCGGTCCGGCGTCAGCGGCCGGACCAGCCGAACCAGTCGACGTGTCCGAGCGGCCACACCACGGCGGCGGCCGGGCCGACCACGTTCGCCACGGGGACGGCGCCGTCGCCCGGCCCGTCGCGGTGGTAGCGGGAGTCCGCCGAGTTGCTGCGGTGGTCGCCCTCCACCCAGACGTACCCCTGCGGCACCGTCACCGGCCCGAAGTCCAGGCCCGAGCAGGAGTCGTCGCCGGCGTGCAGGTACGGCTCGGCCACCGGGTGCCCGTCCACGCGCAGCACCGTCCCGGCGCACTGGACGGTCTGGCCGCCGGTCGCGATGACCCGCTTCACCAGGTAGTTGTCGTCCTTCGGCGGCAGCAGGCCGACGAAGCTCAGCACGGCGTCGAAGGCGCCGGGCAGGGTGCCGGAGGTGTCCGGCTGGTTCGGCAGCCAGTTCCCGGGGTCGCGGAAGACCACCGGCTCGCCCGGCTTCGGCTCCCAGCCGGTGAGGACGGCCAGCTTGTTGACGGCCACCCGGTCGTGGACCCGCAGCGTGTTCTCCATCGAGCCGGACGGGATGGTGAACACCTGGAACAGGCAGGTCTTGATCACCAGCGCCACCACCAGGCCGATGGCCGCCATCACCGGCAGCTCGACCCACCAGGGCCAGCGGCGCCGGGGGCTCCGGCCGCCGCCACTGCCGGTGTCGCTGCCGCCGTCGATGCTGCTGCCGCTGCCGGGGGTGGTGCCGGCGTCGGTGGCGGGGGTGGCACCGGCGTCGGTGGCGGGAGTGGTGCCGGTGGGACCGTCCGGGCGCCGGGAGGGCTCGGGGCCCGTCGACGGCTCCGCGCCGGGGGTGCCCACGTAGCTGGTCATCTGCAGTGCCACCCTCCGCGCCACCGCCGGGCCGCGCCGGGGCCCGGCGGGCCGGCTCGGCGACTGCCCCGCCGGTGGGTCGAGATCGCCGGTCGAAGAGAACAGCACGCTAGCGCCGTGGGCCGTACACGGGAAATCCCGTATTTAGCCGCATCCGACATCCGGACAGGGGTTCGGCGAGGCGGCGCCGTGTGCGACTGCTCCGCATACGGCGGTGCCGTGTACAGACAGCATCCGGTCAGGAACGGGCGATGGCCTCGTGGTGCCGGATCACCTCGGCGATGATGAAGTTCAGGAACTTCTCGGCGAAGACCGGGTCGAGGTGCGCACCGGCGGCGAGTTCGCGCAGGCGCGTGATCTGCTCGCGCTCCCTGGCGGGGTCGGCCGGGGGCAGCTTGTGGTCGGCCTTCAGCCGGCCCACGCGCTGGGTCGCCTTGAAGCGCTCGGCCAGCATGTGGACGACCGCCGCATCGATGTTGTCGATGCTCTCGCGCAGGCTGGTCAGCTCTGCGCGGACCGCTTCGTCGACCTGCGCCATCGCCTCGGCGGCGTCCGCGGCGGCGACATCGGCGGCCACGGCGTCGGCGGCGGGGTCGGTGGGCTGATCGGTCATCGGACAATCGCTCCGGAGCTGGCGGGGCTGGACACGCCCGACGGCCGGAAACCGGCGCGGGCCTCGGCAAATCTAACAGGGGGCACCCCCCGAACTCCCACCTTTCGGACCAAGCGTCCACCATCCGGACATCCGGCGGCCCCGCGTGGCGGGTGCGGCCGAGCGCCCGTCCGGGCGGACAATCGCCGCGTAGGCTGGGCGCGGCGCCACAGGACGTGACGACCCAGCAGTTCTCCCAGCACTGGAGGTACCTGATCGTGGCAACCACCCGTACCGCACGCACCGCGTGGGAAGGCAACCTGCTCGAGGGCAAGGGCGTGGTGACGTTCGCCTCCTCCGGCATCGGGGAGTACCCGGTGTCCTGGCCGGCCCGCGCCGAGACCCCGAACGGGAAGACCAGCCCCGAGGAGCTCATCGCCGCCGCCCACTCCTCCTGCTTCTCGATGGCCCTGTCGCACGGCCTCGCCGGCGCCGGCACCCCGCCCACCAAGCTGGACACCCAGGCCGACGTCACCTTCCAGCCCGGCACCGGCATCACGGGCATCCACCTGACGGTCACCGGCGAGGTTCCCGGCCTCGACGAGGCGGGCTTCGTCAAGGCCGCCGAGGACGCCAAGGCCAACTGCCCGGTCAGCCAGGCCCTCACCGGCACCACGATCACCCTCACCGCCAAGCTGGCCTGACCCGCGACACGCCGTCGGTGACAGCGCTCCCAAAATCGTCGGAACGCTCCCACCGCCCCGGTGCCGCGACGCCCACCAGCGGCACACCGGACCTCCGTCCGCCCGGTCACACACCGGACGAGCAGGCCGTATGCGCACCCGCCCCCGTCCACCGCCGTTCCGCGGCGGGCGGGGGCGGTGCCGCGTCCACTCACGCTCCGTCAGAAAGCCGACGAATCACCCTGGCGGCGGTCGCCGCCGATTCTCCGCGACGCCTATGATCGGCGGCGGTGGCCCGACCCGAGGGGTTTCGATCGAGGGGTTGGATCGGACGAGGGCGTGGACCGCCGTGGACACGGACAACTGCACTACGGCAGCCGTCCGGATCAGCGGGAGCAGCGGACGGGAGCATGCCGTGCCGGGGCGAAACGAGGGGGTCGACGCACACCACACGGGTGTGCGGCACGAGGAGTTGAACCGGGCGCGCCACGGCCGCCCCGAGCCCCCGCACTCGCCGCCCGGGCGCCCCGAGCAGCACACCGCCGAGCGGGCGGGCACCGGGGCCCAGGCGGGCCCCGCGGGTCAGTCGCCGCCGGTGGGGCAGTCATCGGTGGGACAGTCATCGGTGGGACAGTCGCCGGTAGGGCACTCGTCGGGCCGGCCGGGGATCGAATCGGCCCTGCCGGTCGAGCCGTTGCTCTCCTGTCCCACCTGCACCGGGCCGGTGGGCGGCAGCACCGCACGCCTGCTGGCCGCTCTCCGGGCGAGCGAGTCCCGCTTCCGGGCGGCGTTCGCGGACGCCGGCATCGGGATGGCCCTGATCGACGCGGACGACCGGATCATCGAGGCCAACCCCGCCTTCGCGGCGATGCTGGGCCGCGAGCCGTCGGACCTCGCCCGCACCCACATCCACGAGATCATCGAGCCCGAGGACACCCCGCGGCGCCTCTACCGGGACCTCGTGCAGGGCAAGCGGGACCGGCTGCGTGTCGAGAAGCGGCTGAAGCACCGGGACGGCCGCTCGGTGTGGAGCAAGGTGGCCCTCTCCCTGATCCGGGACGGCGCCGGGCACCCGCTCTACACCCTGGCCATGGTCGAGGACGTGACCGAGCAGCGGCTCCTCGGCGACCGGCTCGCCTACCAGGCCCTGCACGATCCGCTGACCCGGCTGCCGAACCGCACGCTCTTCTTCGAGCGGTTGGAGGCCGCGTTCCTCGCCGTCGGCGCCCGGACGGACCGCGGCCGGACCGAGTCCGGGGCGACGGCGGTGACCGGCCCGGTGCCGGCGGGCGGCAGCAGGCCCGCGGGCAGCGCCAGGCCCGCCGGCGGCGGCTCGGCCGACGGCACGCTCACCACGGCCGCCGCGGCGCTCAACGGCTCCGGGTCGGGCGGCGCGGTGAAGGGCTCCGGGGGCGCCGGAGCGGGCGCGGTGAACGGTGCCCGTGCCGCCGGACCTGCGAACGGCTCCGGAGCCGCCGGCTCCGCGAACGGCCACGGTGCTGTCGGCACTGCGAACGGCTCCGGCGTACGCGGGGCCCCCAAGAGCGCGACGAACGGCGCCGCGCAGGCCGCCGACGGCGAGCGGCATCCCCGGATCGGGCTGTGCTACCTCGACCTCGACGGCTTCGCGGTGATCAACGAGACGCTCGGCCACCACGTCGGTGACCAGTTGCTGGTCGCGGTGGCCGCCCGGCTGGAGAACGGTTTCGCCCGTGGCGACCGGCAGCTGGTGGCCAGGCTCGGCGGCGACGAGTTCGCCGTCCTGATCACCGACAGCGAAGGTTCCGAGCAGCTCACCTCGCTCGCCGGCCGACTGATCAAGGCGCTGGAGAAGCCCTTCGAGATCGGCGGTCACCGGCTGGCCGTCACCGCCTCCGTCGGCGTGGTGGAACGGCCGGTCGAGGGCACCTCCCCGACCGACCTCCTGAAGGACGCGGACTCCACCCTCTACTGGTCCAAGGCGGACGGCCGCGCCCGGTGGACGCTCTACGACCCGGCGCGCGGCGCCCACCAGCTGACCCGGCAACTGCTCTCCACGGCGCTGCGGCCGGCCCTGGAGCGCGGCGAGTTCATCGTCGAGTACCAGCCGCTGGTCGGTCTCTCGGACGGGCTGGTGCACGGCGCCGAGGCGCTGGTCCGCTGGCGGCACCCCCGGTACGGCACCCTCTCGCCCGACCGGTTCATCCCGCTGGCCGAGGAGTCCGGCGCGATCGTGCCGCTCGGCAAGTGGGTGCTGGAGGAGTCCTGCAGACAGGCGAGACGCTGGCTGGCGGAGTTCCCGGACGCCGACACCTTCGTCAGCGTCAACCTGGCCGCCCGTCAGATCTGGGACTCCGACGTCGTCGCGGACGTGGCGGAGGTCCTGGACCGGACCGGTCTCCCCGCCGGACTCCTCCAGCTGGAAATCACCGAGAGCGCCCTGCTCGGCCCGGGCGGGCGCCCTATCCAGGCCCTGCAGGCCCTCGCCGACATGGGCATCAGGATCGCGATCGACGACTTCGGCACCGGGTACTCGAACCTCGCCTACCTCTCCCGGCTCCCGGTGCACGTCCTCAAGCTCGACGGCACCTTCGTCGAGGCCTTCCGCGACGCCGGGACGACCGGCCTCCCCGGCGGACGCTCCGCCTCCCCCGACCCCGACGGCGCCCGGGCCCGGCGCACCGAGGCGGACGAACAGATCGTCGGCGCCATGGTGCGGCTCGCCCACGCCCTCGGCCTGACCGTGACCGCCGAGGGCATCGAGAACGCCGCCCAGGCCGAGCGGCTCCGGCTCACCGGCTGCGACACCGCCCAGGGCTGGTACTTTGCCAAGCCCGGGGACGCCGAGATCGTGGCGGACATGCTCCGGGAGTGCCAACCCGACTGAGCCCGGCGACACCGCGATCGGCGGACCCGGATCAGCGGACCGGATCGACGGACCCGGATCAGTGAACCCGGATCAGTGAACCCGGATCAGCGGGCCGGGATCTCCGTGGGGCTCGGGTCGGCGGCGCCGGCGGCACCGCCGACGTTGCCGGCATCACCGGCGTCGACGGCCGCGGTCAGCCCGTACGCCTCGGCGATCAGGCCGTAGGAACGGTGGCGGGCCTCGTGACCGTGGATGTGCGAGGTGACCATGAGTTCGTCGGCGCCGACCCGCTTGCGGAGGGTTTCCAGGCCGTCGGCCACCTGCCCGGGGGTGCCGAGGACGACGTTGCCGAGCCAGCTCGCGAGGAAGTCCGCCTCCATCTCGGTGTAGGGGTGTGCCTCGGCCTCGTCCGGGGTGGGGATCAGACCGGGGCGGCCCTGGCGGAGCCGGAGCATGGCGAGGCCGGCGGACCGGGCCAGGCGCAGCGCCTCGGCCTCCCGGTCGGCGGCGACCGCGCTGACGCCGATCAGTGCGTAGGGCTCGTCCAGGACGGCGGACGGCTGGAACGTGCTGCGGTAGAGGTCCAGCGCCGGGACGGTGTTGGCGGCGCTGAAGTGGTGGGCGAAGGCGAACGGCAGGCCCAGCCGGCCGGCCAGTCGGGCGCTGAAGCCGGAGGACCCGAGCAGCCAGATCGGCGGCCGGGCCCCGCTCTGCGGGACGGCGCGCAGCCGGGCGTACGGGTGCCCGTCCGGGAAGTCGCCGTCGAGGAAGTGGGTGAGTTCGGCGAGCTGCTGCGGGAAGTCGTCGGCGCCGTCGGAGAGCCCGCGGCGCAGGGCCCGGGCGGTGGCCTGGTCGGTACCGGGCGCCCGGCCGAGGCCGAGGTCGATTCGGCCCGGGTGCAGGGCCTCCAGCAGGCCGAACTGCTCGGCGATGGTGAGCGGGGCGTGGTTGGGCAGCATCACGCCGCCGGAGCCCAGGCGCAGGGTGCGGGTGTGCGCGCCGAGGTGGGCGAGCAGCACGGCGGGGTTCGAGCTGGCGACCCCGGGCATGCCGTGGTGTTCGGCGACCCAGAAGCGGTGGAAGCCCCACCTCTCGGCCGCCGCGGCCAGCTCGGTGGTGGCGGTGAGCGCGTCGGCCGGCGAGTAGCCGGCGCCGACGGTGGCGAGGTCGAGGATGGAGAGCGGGGCGGGCGCGGACCCGCGGGCGCGTCCGCGGACGGGGTCGCCCGGTACCGTCTCCGTGGGGTTCTGGCTTCCGCCTGTGTGCTCGCCGCTCATGCCGCCCGTCCTCCTGGTCGCCGCGGGTTCCTGGTCGCCGGTCGGTCGACCGACGACGGAGGACAACCTCCGTGCGGGCGGGCGTGTTCCCTCGTTCCCGAACCGATCGGCCGCCCCGTGCAGGCGGCGGTTGGCGACTTCATGCCAGCGCGGGAAGTCGCCAGCTCCTGATGTCGCGTCAGGAACGGCGATCGGGCAAAGTTACTCATCAGTGCGGTGCATGCATCACCGCGCTCCTGACGAAGACCACCGGGCTGGACCAGCACCGATGGTCCCCGCGAGCCCCCGGAGCGGCACCCCGCTCCGGGGGCTCGTGCCATGTGCCGACCGGTCGGGGGGCGCGGCTCCGCCGGGGCGCCCGCACCGGCTGCGGCTCAGCCGTGTGCCGTGAGCCGCGACACACGGGGGGTGCTTCATGGCATGAAAGTTCGACTCGCTAGCGTTACTCCCTGCAGCACTGCTCTCCCCCGGGCGGTCTGGAGGGAGTTCGACCTTGAACGCCGCAGCCGTACTCGGCCCGTCGTGGATCTGCGCACTGGCGCTGTGCGCCGTGCTCGGTGACGCGTTCCTTCCTTTCCTTCCGAGCGGAACGCTGGTGATCCTCGCCGTGCTCCGCACCTCCGAGGTCGAGGGTGCTCCGCTCCTGCTGGGCCTCGGGGTGGCCGTGGCCTCCTTCCTCGGCGACCTCCTGCTGCTGAACCTGGCCCGCCGCGGGGCTCCGGCCGTACGGCGCCGCCTGGCCCGGCGCCCCGAACTGGCGACGAGCGTCGAGCGGATGCAGGCGGCGCTGGCGCAGCGCACCAGCCGGGCCGCTGCGGTCATCGTGATCATTGCCAGGTTCGTCCCGGCCGGCCGCACCGTCCTCGACCTGGCGGTCGGGCACTCGCCGGCCTCGTCGCGGATCTTCCTCCGCTGGTCCGCGCTGGCGGCCGTGGTCTGGGCCGCCTACATCGTCAGCCTGGGCTGGCTCAACAGCCACTGGTTCGACACCGCCTGGCTGAGCCTGGTCGTGTCCTGCACGGCGGCGACGCTGATCAGCGGCAGCATCGCCCGCGTCATCCGCCGTCGGCGCCGCGCTGCGGCCGCCTGCTGAGCACCGCTGCTCCGACCTGATACGACCTGATACGACCTGATCGGATCCGGCCCGGTCCGGATTGGGCCGGGTCCGCCCCGGCCCAGCCCGGTCCGGGTCGCAGGCCGGGGACAGGGACAGGGGCGGCCCGGTCGGATCGGCACGGTGACCGCACGGACCTCCCCCCGGCTCTTCGGCCTCTCTGACCCCGCATCGGCAGCGATCGGCCCGCCGCGCTTCCCGACGATCTGTCTCAGGACCGCAACAGTCGGGTCGGTGGTGCAGCCGCCATGGGTATGAGCTGCGTGGTGGCCTGGGGGTGGACAGGCGCGCTGTACCGACCTGAGCGCTCATGACATCCTTGTACAGGAATACAGATCAATTGTCCGATTATGTCGGCGCCGTCCGGATGCCTCCTGGTGTCCGGACGTCTGCTGGGTGCGGGCACCACGCGGGTAGGGGAGACCATGAGCAGCATCTCGCGGAGGGCAGTGCTGAGTGCCGGGGCGGCCACTGCGGCTCTCGGCGCTGTCACCGCCTGTTCCAGCGGCGGCGGGGCGAAGGCCAAGGGTTCGGGCCCCGGCGGCGGTTCCGGGGACGGCGCCGGCAGCACCTCGACGGCGAAGCCCGTCAAGGGCACGCCGCTCGGCGACGGCTCGACCTCGGACAGCGGCGCACAGCCGAACCAGCCCAAGCCCGAGAAGCTGAAGCCCGGTGAGCAGCCGCCGCAGTTCGTGGTGTTCTCCTGGGACGGCGCGGGCGCCACGGACGACGGGCAGTTCAGCCGGTTCCTGAAGATCGCGGAGGAACACAAGGCGTCGATGACCTTCTTCCTCTCCGGCATCTACACGGTGCCGAAGGAGAAGTCGAGCCTCTACCACCCGCCGCGCCACCCCGTCGGCGCCTCGGACATCCCGTTCCTCTCCGAGAACGCCGTCCGGAACACCATCAAGCTGATCAGCCAGGCCTGGCTGGCCGGCCACGAGATCGGCACGCACTTCAACGGCCACTTCTGCGCGCGTCAGCCCGACGACGGCAACGCCGTGAACAAGTGGACTCCCGAGGACTGGGAGAACGAGATCCAGCAGGCCGTGTCGTTCGTCACGCAGTGGAAGACGAACACCGGCTTCACCGACGTCGATCCGCTGCCCTTCGACTACAAGAAGGAGCTCATCGGCGGCCGCACGCCCTGCCTGCAGGGTCAGAAGGGGCTGCTGCCGACCGCGGCGAAGCTGGGCTGGAAGTACGACGCGAGCTCGCCCGGCGGCCTGCAGATCTGGCCGCAGAAGGTCCAGGACGGCAAGATCTGGGACTTCCCGCTGCAGGGCATCCCGTTCCCCGGGCACAGCTTCCAGGTGCTCTCCATGGACTACAACATCCTCGCCAACCAGTCGCACGGCTCGACCAAGGGCGACCCGTCCAAGCACGCGGAGTGGCAGGCCCAGGCCCGTGACGCCTATGTGGCGGGCTTCAACCGGGCGTACACCACCAACCGGGCGCCGCTGTTCATCGGCAACCACTTCGAGCAGTGGAACGGCGGCATCTACATGAACGCCGTCGAGGACACCATCAAGGAGATCGCCGGCAAGCCGGACGTCCGGCTGGTCTCGTTCCGGCAGCTGGTCGAGTGGCTGGAGGTCCAGGACCAGTCGACGCTGCGCAAGCTCCGCACCCTCGGCGTGGGCAAGGCGCCGACGGGCGGCTGGGGAAGCTTCCTGGGGACGGCGGGCTGAGCCCTCCTTCCTGGCCCTCCCGGCGCCTCCCTGGGCCACCCCGCATCCCGGTCTCCCGGGCCACCCGCACCTCTCCGTTCGACCCGCTCCGGCCGGCCTGCTCGGGCGGGCCTGCTCGGGCGGGCCGACTCAGACCGGGCGCCGTCGCCGGCTCGAACCGTCTCCGACGGATCCGGGCCGGCGACCGGCCTTCCACGGGTCAGCCGAGGGCCGCGCCCCGCAGCAGCCGGTCGATCACGGCGGCTGCACCGTCCGCCCCGCCGATGATCGAGTAGTGGTTGGTGCCGGGGACGGTGGCGGCGGGGACGCGGGTTTCGTCCAGACCGGCCGACCTGAGGCGCGCCGCGTCGTAGAGCCCCTGCGGTTCGTTCAGCAGCCCGCGTTCGGCCCAGAGCAGTTCGGCGGGGCAGGGCAGTTGGTGGACGGCGGCAGCTGCCTCCTTGTCCAGCAGCACCTCGCGGCCGTCCTGCCGGATCGCCTCGGGGACGCAGGAGGAACGGAGTCCGGGCTCCGTCCCGACGAGGTCGCGCTGGGTGTAGGCGTCCATCCGTGCGGTCCACCCGTCGACGAAGGCGGGGTGGGCCTGCCAGAACTCCCGGTACGCCTGCCGGTCCGGGAAGGTCATGGACAGCCGTGCGAGGGCGGGGCCGAGGACCGCCGCCAGTGCGTCGTCCTCGTGGACCCCTGCGGGGAGCGGGAAGCTCACGGCTCCGTCGACCAGCAGGACCCGGCTCACCAGCTCGGGGTGGCGTACCGCGGTCAGGGCGCAGACCCATGCCCCCATCGAGTGCCCCACCAGGTGGGCCGGGCCGAGGCCGAGGGTGCGGACGACCTCCGCGACGTCGTCCGCGTGGCGGGCGAGGCCGAACGGGCCGTCGACCGAGCGGCTGTCCGCCCGTCCCCGGAGGTCCGGAGCGATCAGGGCGGCCCGGCCGGCCAGCCGGTCGGCGATCTCGCCCCAGGCCAGGGCGTTGGCGGTGATGCCGTGGACGGCGACCACCGTGGGTGCGTCCGGCACCCGGGCCGGCCAGCGCAGGACGGCCAGGTCCCCACCGGGCACGGGGACGGACAGTTCGTCGTGCACGGGTCCTCCGGAGATGCTCACGCTGCCTCATTTCCACGGATTCGAACAGGCACGGCCGAGCCGGCACGGGCGGCACGGAGACGGGCGGGCAGTCTAGCCAGGCCGCCCGGCAGGAGGTAGACCACCACGACGAACAGGCCGCCCAGCAGGAAAAGCGGCTGGGAGAGCGGGACGCGCAGCACGGCGGGCAGGTCGGCGACGGCGGCGGAGTTGGCGAGGTCGCCGAGACGGTGGCCGGCCCAGGTGTAGAGGACGCCGCCGAGCAGCGGACCCCAGCGCGTGCCGGATCCGCCGAGCACCACCATGACCAGCAGCGCGAGGGTGGCGTCGGAGGTCGCGGCCTGCGGGGTCGCGCCGCCGGTCAGCAGCAGGTACACGACGCCGCCGGCGCCGGCCAGGGCTCCGGCCACGACGAAGGCGATCAGCTTGTAGCCGTACGGCCGCAGGCCGAGGACCTCGACGCGTCGTTCGTTCTCCCGGATGCCGGCCCAGACCCGGCCGATCGGCGAGCCGACGGTGACGTGGACGATCGCGAGGGTGAGGACGAGGTACCCGAGCGCGATCCAGTAGAGGTTGGCGGTGTTGCCGATGCCGACCAGCGAGGACGGCAGCAGGTCCGCGGGGGCGGCGCGCCCCTCCTCGCCTCCGGTGAGGCCGCCGGGGTTGCGCTGGACGAGGATCGCCCCGGCCTGGGCGAAGGCGAGCGTGACCATGGAGAAGCCGATGCCGGTGACCCGGAGGCTGACCGCGCCCAGCAGCACGGCGAGCAGGGTGGCGCAGGCGATGCCGGCGGCGGCGGCCGGCAGCAGGGGGAGGCGGAGTTCGAGCATGGCGAGGTCGGTGCAGTAGAGACCCGCCGCGAAGTAGAGGGCGTGGCCGAAGGAGAGCAGGCCCGTCCGGCCGAGGAGCAGGTCGTAGCCGGTGGCGAGGGCCCCGTAGAGGAGGCACAGGGCGATCAGTTGGAGGCTTCCGGGGCTGCCGAGCGGCCCGTCGAGGAGCCCCGGGACGGGAAGCGCACTGTATGGGGCGACAAGGAACAGGATCAGCAGGGCGATCGGCCACCAGCGTAGTGCTCGACGGAGCGGAGTCGAGCCGTCACCGAATGATTCACCTGTTCGAGGGATGGTGCGACCACGTCCTGGTGTTCCAGAATCTCCGTCAGAAGCACCGCCGGGCAATGAGACCGTGACGCCCGTCGGGCTCTCGGTGCCCGTGGTCGAGGAGTTGGCGGTCACGCGAGCCTCCCGGTGAGTCCGCGGGGCCGTACGAGGAGAAGTACGGCGAGGAGTACGACGACGGAGAGATCGCCCAGCCCGGCGGCGGTGTAGTAGTTGGCGAACTGCTGGACGAGGCCCACTGCGGCCGATGCGACGGCGGCACCGGTGACCGAGCCCATGCCGCCCATGACGACCACGACGAAGGCGAAGATCAGCAGACCGGTGCCCTGGCCGGGGTTGACGGAACCGAAGTAGAGACCGGCGAGCGCGCCGCCGAGTGCGGCGGCGGCTCCGCCGATGGCGAAGACCAGGGTGAACGCACGACGCACGTCGACACCGAGGGCCGTGACCATGGCGCGGTCCTCGACACCGGCCCGGACGATGAGGCCGTACCGGGTACGGCTCAGGAAGAGGCGCAGCAGCACCAGCACCACGAGGGCCGCGCCCATCAGGACGAAGCGGTTGACGGGGACGACCGCACCCAGCAGCGAGACGGTGCCGGCCAGCGCGGCCGGCGGTTGGAAGGGACGGGCGTCGGCGCCCCAGATGCCCATGATCAGGGCGGGCAGCGCCAGGCCGACGCCGACGGTGGCCAGGATCTGGTCACGAGGACGACTGTAGAGGGGCCTGATCACGGCCAGTTCGAGTAGGACGGAGGCGGCGGTCCCCGTAGCGGTGCCGAAGAGCACCGCCGGCCAGAAGCCCACCCCCGCCTCGGCGGAGGCCCACCACGCGGCGTAGGCGCCCACCGACAGCAGGGCCCCGTGGGCGAAGTTGAGCACGTCCATCAGACCGAAGATCAACGACAGCCCGGAGGCCACCAGGAAGTAGAGGGCGCCCAGACCGAGACCCGTACAGACGAGGAGGACGACGGTGTTCATGGAGAGGTCACCTCCGTAGCGGATTCGACGGGACGGGGGGAGTCGTCGGCCGCGGCCTGCGTGGCGGCAGCAGAAGCGCGCCTGCTGCCGACGCCGAGCAGTCGGCGCGAGGCCTCCTCGTCGGCCAGCAGTTCGGCGGTGTCGCCCTGGTGGACGGTCCGGCCGTCGGCCAGGACGGTGCAGCGGCCGGCCAGCCGCCTCACCAGTGCGAGGTTCTGTTCGACGAGCAGGATCGGCACCCGTTCCGCCGCCTGGGCCAGGACCTCGGCCACCTCGGAGACGATCTTCGGTGCCAGACCCTTGGTGGGCTCGTCGGCAATGATCAGCCGGTTGCGGTTGAGCATGGTGCGGCCGATCGCCACCATCTGCTGCTGGCCACCGGAGAGGGTCCCGGCGGCCTGTCGGGCCCGCTTCCGCAGCTCGGGGAAGAGCTCGTGCACCAGGTCGTAGGCGGGCTCGGCATCACGCTCGGCCAGCCGGAGGTTCTCGGCCACGGTGAGCCCGGCGAAGATGCCGCGGTCCTCCGGGGCGTAGCCGATGCCCTGGCGGACGACCAGATGGGTCGGCAGTCCTGCCAGTTCGACCCCGTCGAAGAGGAGGCTTCCCGACCTCGGCACCAGACCCATGACCGCCTTGGCCGTGGTGGTCTTGCCCGCGCCGTTGCGGCCGAGCAGCGCGGTCACGCCCGTGGGGGCCACGTCGAGGTCCACGCCGTGCAGGATGTGCAGGCCGTCGATGACCACCCGCAGGTCCCGCACGGCGAGCAACGACCTCGGCATCTCCGCGGCACCCGCCGCCCGCCCGTCCACCGTCGTCTCCCGATACTGCGTCAGAGAGGGGTCGTCCGTCACAGCGCCTCACCCAGGTATGCCTGCTGCACGGTGGGGTCCGCCATCACCGCGGCAGGCGTGTCCAGTGCCAGAAGGGTGCCGTGGTGCATCACGGCGAGCCGGTCGGCGAGACCGAGCAGGACGTCCATGTGGTGTTCCACCATCAGCACCGTCCGGCCCGACTCCCGGTGCACCGAGCGGATCAGTTCGGTGAGGGCCGGGACCTCCTCCGCGCTGACGCCGGCCATCGGTTCGTCGAGCAGGATCAGCCGCGGTTCGGCGACCAGCAGCACGGCCAGTTCGAGCTTGCGCTTCTCACCGTGCGAGAGGGCGTTCGCCACGGTGTCCGCCCGGTGCCCGAGATCGGTCCGTTCCAACGTCTCGGCGACCTGGGCGGAGTACCGGTCGGCCCGGCGCCAGAAGCGGTAGGAGGCGGCCGGCCCGGCCGCGCCCTGCGCAGCCAGCCGTACGTGCTCGGCGACCGTCATCCCACCCCACAGCGAGGAGGTCTGGAATGTCCGCCCGATCCCGCGCCGGGCCCGTGCGTGCACGGGCAGGTCCGTGATGTCCGCCCCGTCCAGTTCCAGCGTGCCGTGACTCGCCGGGTAGATCCCGGAGATCAGGTTGAACAGGGAGGTCTTCCCCGCGCCGTTGGGTCCGATGAAGGCGACGAACTCGCCCTCTCCCACGGTGAAGGAGACGTCCTCCACGATCGGCACACCCCGGACCGACCAACCGAGCCCCGTCAGCCGCAGGACGGGCTCGGCGGTCCGCACGGCGGCCGTGCTCCCGCCCACCGGCCGCGGGACACCCGCCTGCCCGGAAACACCCGGCTGCCCACGCAGGCCCGCCTGCCCGGAGAGGACTGTCTCCCCGGGGAGGCCGGCAGCGGCACCGGACGGCCCCGCGCCGGGCCCCGATGCGGATGGCTGCTCCACGATCAGCCGACCATGGCGAGGACGGGCGGCGCCACCTGCTCGGCGGGCAGGACCTTCTCCACGGTGGGCTTGGCAGCGGCACCGCTGCCGGTCAGCCGGACCTGGAACATCGGCTGCAGCAGGGCGTGGTCCTCGGCGCGGACGGTGAGGTGGCCCTTCACGCCGTCGAAGCTCCACCCCTCCAGGGCCTTCACCAGGGCGGCGGTGTCGTCGGCGGAGCCCTTGTTGGCCTCGACCGCGTGCACCACCATCTGGGCGGCGGTGAAGCCGTCGGGGGTGAAGATGTCCGGCTTGCTGCCACCCTTGGCGACGGCCTCGGTCATCGCCTTCTCGATGTCCGTCCCGGCCGCACCGGCGAAGTAGTGGTTGAGGAAGGAGATCTTCTCGCCCGCCGGGCCGAACAGCGGGTACGAGGCGGCGAGGTCCAGGCCGGTGACCACCCGGGTGGAGGAGAAGACGTCCTGCTGGTTGAGCGAGGTCCACAGGGCGGAGGCGGTCTCGCCGGCCCAGGCCACGAACAGCAGGTCGGGCTTGGCGGCCTTGGCCTGGGTGGCGAACGGCGTCAGGTCGGTCGCGCTGGGCGGGGCGAGGACGGCGTCGACCGTGGCGCCCTCCTTGCCGAGGACGGCCTTGACGGCGGCCACGTTGGCCTGTCCGAAGGCACTGTCCTGGGCCAGCACCGTCACCTTCTTGCCCTTGGCGTCGCCCACGAACGAGGCCGCGGTCAGGGTGTCCTGGTAGGACTGGCGGCCCGAGCGGAAGGTGTACTTGTTGAGCGCGGTGACCTTGTCGGCGGCGGCCGGTCCGCTGATGAAGAGCACCTTGTTCTGCGCGGCGAAGGGCGCCACCTGCAGGGCCACGCCGGAGGCGGTGGAGCCGGCGAGGATCTTGTAGCCCTTGCCGATCAGCTCCTTGGCCCCGGACACCGCCTTCGCGGGGTCGCCGGCGTCGTCCTGCTCGACGAACTCGATCGGGTGCCCGTCCACCTTGCCGGTGCCCTTGGTCGCGTAGTCGAGTCCTGCCTTGAAACCCTCCAGGTACTGCTTGCCGTACGCGGCCAGCGGGCCGGTCTTGGAGTAGAGCAGGCCGACCTTGACCGGGCTCGAAGCCCCGCCGTTCCCGTCGGTGGAGTCCGTCCCCGCCGTACCGGCCTTGGCGCAGCCGACCGCCAGCACGCCGCAGGCCGCCAGGACGGCGATCCGCCGCCCGATGTGCCGCGGCCCGCCCGCAGCACCGCCGCCGGAGGCCGCGGTGCCTCCGGCGGCTCCCGGGGCCGGGGCGGCCGTGGACGCGGCCCGGGCCGCACCGATGGATCTGACGCGGGGAAGTGCTGTGTAGCGCATGGCGGCCGGCTCCTGGGGATCGCTGCGGGGGTGGATGCCGGAACCGTAGGAGTGCGGCCGGTCCGGGGACATATGGTCGGACGACGCACCGACCGCCCCGGCTGTGTGTCCCTCAGCCATGTCGGAGCTCCGCAGGGCGATCCGTGTGGCACGGCCCCATGGCCGGGGCGCACCGAATGTCGGGCGCCGCCATGGATCCGGCCGGGCCCCGCGGCGAGGGTGGAGGAGCCCGACCGGCCCCGACCGACCCGCCGACCACGCCTGATCACCGTCAGCGCTGCGCCCGGCCCGGCACCCCGCCACGGTCCCCGGTCCCGGGCACCCGAACGCTCCCGCCCGTCCCACCGCGGCCCACCACCGGCCTTCGACCCAGCCCGCCGCCCAGCGCTACGCCGGCCCCCGGCGCGGCCCACCGCCCGGGCCGGGGCCGGGCCGGGGCCGGGCCCACCACCCGCTGCTCCGCCGGTCCTCGGATCGGAGAGCCCCCGACAACTCCCACCCACCCCCGCCCTCAGTGAGGTGACCCCTTGGACAAGGTCCTTGACTCCCCCGACCGTGCCGTCGAGGACATCCCCGACGGAGCGACCCTCGCCGTCGGCGGATTCGGCCTCTGCGGCATCCCGAGCACCCTGCTGGGCGCGCTCGCGGCGGCGGGCACGTCCGGGCTGCGCGTCGTCTCCAACAACTGCGGCGTCGACGACTGGGGCCTCGGCCTGCTGCTGCGTGCGGGCCGGATCGCCCGGATGACGTCCTCGTACGTCGGCGAGAACAAGGAGTTCGCCCGGCAGTACCTGAGCGGGGAACTGGAGGTCGAGCTGACCCCGCAGGGCACACTGGCCGAGCGGCTGCGCGCCGGGGGTGCCGGCATCCCCGCCTTCTACACCCCGGCGGGTGCGGGGACGCAGGTCGAGGAGGGGGGTCTGCCCTGGCGGTACGCCGCCGACGGCTCGGTGGCGGTCGCCTCACCGGCGAAGGAGGTCCGCGAGTTCGGGGGGCGGCGCTACCTGCTGGAGGAGGCCATCACGGCGGACTTCGCGCTGGTCAGGGCCGAGGTGGCCGACCGGCACGGCAACTGCGTCTTCCACGCGGCCGCCCGCAACTTCAATCCGCTGTGCGCCACCGCCGGGCGGATCACGGTGGTCGAGGCCGACCTGGTCGTCGAGCCGGGCGAGCTCCCGCCGGACGCGGTGCACCTGCCCGGTGTCTACGTCGACCGGGTCGTCGCCGCCGACCCCGCGGACCGCCGCATCGAGCGCCGCACCGTCCGTCCGATCCCCCAGGAGGTCTGAGATGCCCGCCACCGACACGTCCACGGCCCCCACGGCGTCGGCCACCGACACGTCCACCGCACCCGCCGAGACGTCCACCGCACCCACCGCCCTCGACCCCCGGGACGCGCTGGCCGCCCGGGCCGCCCGGGAACTGCGCGACGGCCAGTACGTGAACCTCGGAATCGGCCTGCCGACCCTGATCCCCAATCACCTTCCGCCCGGTGTGCACGTCGTGCTGCACTCGGAGAACGGGATCCTCGGGGTGGGGCCGTACCCGCAGGAGGGCACCGAGCACCCGGATCTGATCAACGCGGGCAAGGAGACGGTGACGGTCGAGGCCGGCGCCTCGTACTTCGACTCGGCGTTCTCGTTCGGCATGATCCGGGCGGGCCGGATCGACGTTTCCGTGCTCGGCGCGATGCAGGTGTCCGCCTCGGGCGACCTCGCCAACTGGATGATCCCCGGCAAGATGGTCAAGGGCATGGGCGGCGCCATGGACCTCGTGCACGGCGCGCGCCGGCTGATCGTGGTGATGGAGCACACCGCCAAGGACGGTTCACCGAAGATCGTCGACGAGCTGTCGCTCCCGGCCACCGGCCGCGGCGTGGTGCACCGGATCGTCACCGACCTCGCCGTCCTCGACGTCACCCCGGACGGCCTCCTGCTGGTGGAGGTGGCCCCCGGCCGCACGGTCGAGGAGGTCCGCGCCGCCACCGAGCCCCCGCTGAGCCTCTCCCCCGCGCTTTCGGCCGGACTCTCGGCCTGAGCCCCCGAAGACGGGGAAGGCCGGCCGCTCGCTGCCCTCACAGCGCGCGGCCGGCCCTCCCGTACCCGATCAGTCGTTCAGGTTCGGGATCTTCCAGTCGATCGGCTCGGCGCCGAAGCCCTCCAGGGCGGCGTCGATCTGCGAGAACGGCTTGCTGCCGAAGAACAGCTTCGCGGAGAGCGGCGACGGGTGGGCGCCCTGCACGACGACGTGACGGTCGGTGTCGATCAGCGGCAGCTTCTTCTTCGCGTAGTTGCCCCACAGCACGAAGACGCAGGGCTCCTCGCGCTCGCTGACGGCCCTGATCACCGCGTCGGTGAACTTCTCCCAGCCCTTGGCCTTGTGCGAGTTGGCCTCGTGCGCCCGCACCGTCAGCACCGCGTTGAGCAGCAGGACGCCCTGCTCGGCCCAGTGCATCAGGTAGCCGTTGTCGGGGGCGGGGATGCCCAGGTCGGCGTCCAGCTCCTTGAAGATGTTCCGCAGCGACGGCGGGGTCTTGGTGCCCGGCAGGACGGAGAAGCTCATGCCGTGGGCCTGGCCGTCGTCGTGGTACGGGTCCTGACCGAGGACCAGCACGCGGACCTTGTCGTACGGGGTCGCCTCCAGTGCGGAGAACTCCTGCCCGCTCGGCGGGAAGACCTGGTGCTCGGCGCGCTCGCCGGCCACGAAGGCGGCCAGCTGGGCGAAGTACGGCTTGCCGACCTCGTCCGCGAGCACGTCCTGCCAGGACTCGGGCAGCTCGAAACCGGCGTCCACGGCCGCCTCAGCCAGATCCGTCACGACAAACCTCCCACCGACCGCGCCGCACTGCGCAGCGGTCGCCTCCGACGTACGACTTCCTACGACCCTGAACGCTACACACCCCTACCGACAGCCCGCCCCGCCCACCCGCCTCCCCGCCGGATCCCCCGGCGGATCCCCCGCGAATCCGCACCGGTCCCGCCCGGGGGTGCTAAGCGCTCGCAGCACTCGCAGCACTCTCAGCGCTCTCAGACCTGGAGGGCCGCCTCGCTCTCCGCCGCGG
Organism: Kitasatospora arboriphila; assembly: GCF_039528095.1. Lineage (NCBI taxonomy): Bacteria > Bacillati > Actinomycetota > Actinomycetes > Kitasatosporales > Streptomycetaceae > Kitasatospora > Kitasatospora arboriphila. The sequence goes on along the minus strand of NZ_BAAALD010000088.1, from coordinate 9,459 downwards.
TCTCCGCGCCGGCCCGGGCACGGTCCCGGCGGACCCGCACGTGCTCGACCGCGTTGAGCCCGACGAGCACGACGGCCAGCACGGTCAGCGCCGTGAGGGCCGGCAGGTGCGGCATCAGCGGCAGCAGGACGAGGACCAGGCCGGCGGCCCCCAGCCGGGTCGGCGAGACCTTGCCGAACATCATCCACCGCGTGTAGCTGAAGGAGAGCAGGTAGAGCACGCAGCCGCCGTACAGCAGCGCGACGGTGCCGAGGCCCAGGGCGTGGCCCGGTTCGGCGACGGTCTCGCCGAAGCCCACCGCCACCGCGATGACACCGGCGATCAGCAGCAGGTGACCGTACGAGAACACCCGGCGGATCATGTCGCGGCGGGAGGCGGCCGTCTCCACGGCGAACCGCATGGCGTCGGACGCGAAGCCGAAGTAGAGCCACCACAGGGCGCAGGAGATGACGAACGCGACGGCCACCGACAGCAGTTGGCCGGTGTGCAGGTCGGAGCCGGCGACCGGTCCGCCGATGCCCACGATGGACTCGCCGAGCGCCACGAGCAGGAACAGCCCGAACCGCTCCGGCAGGTGGCCGGGGTGGTAGGTCACGGCGGCCAGGCGGCGGCGGAAGACCAGCGGCGCGGCGAGGTCGCAGGCCGCACCCGCGGCCCACAGGGCGGTCCGGGCGGGGCCGTCCGCCATGCCGCCGAGGAGCATCAGCGGGCCGCTGACGGCGACCCCGACACCGTACGGGCCGAGCCAGACCCGGCGGATGCCGCGGACCAGCCACAGCAGCACCAGCCGGGCGGCCCAGTAGCCCGCACCGAAGAGCAGGCCCCGGGCGCCGTACGCGCCGGGCAGGGCGAGGGCCATGAACAGGCCGCAGAGGCCCACGCCGAAGATCCCGATCCGGTCGCGCGGGGTGTCGACGTCACGGACGTTGGCCTGCACGGTGGTCCCGACCCAGCACCAGTAGACCGGCGCGAAGGCCACCAGCGCCCGGCCCGTCCCAGCCCAGTCGTGGTGGTGGTGCAGCAACTGGGACACCTGGGTCACCGCGAAGACGAAGACCAGGTCGAAGTAGAGCTCCGCCCAGGTCACCCGCTTCTCGTCCACCCCGCCCGGCGTCCCCGCCGCGTGCGCGGCCCCCTCCCCCGGTTCCGTCCGGGGTCTTCCCACTTCCGTTGCCCGTTCCACTGCTCCCCCTCGGGCTCGAACGGCGCCGCCGCCACGGCACCGGCCCGAGAAGGCCGGCCCCGCGGCGGCGCCACGTCCGGATCCGGTCCGGACCCGGTCTGGATCTCGTCGGTCTGTCGCCTGGGAAGGACACGCTCTGGCGACACCGCCTCACGATTCGATGACCAGCAGCAGAGTAGTCATCGCACCGTACTGACTGTCAGCCCTGGCCGGCCCCGGACGGCCCAGAGACGGCCCCGCCCCCTAGGTGCAGACTGGTGGTGAGGGTTGGAGGCCGTGATGGGGTTCTACGCCGAGCAGATCGTGCCGCGGATCGTCAACGTCGTCTGCGGGATGAAGGAGGCCGAGGAACTGCGGCGCCGGGTCTGCGAGGGCTTGGAGGGCGAGGTCCTGGAGCTCGGGTTCGGCTCGGGCCTGAACGTGCCGTTCTATCCGGCGGCCGTCACGAGGGTGGACGCGGTCGAGCCCTCCGACGTGGGCTGGAAGCTGGCGGCGAAGCGGCTGGCGGCGACCTCCGTCCACGTGGAGCGCGGGGGGCTGGACGGCCAGGCACTGCCGTTCGCGGACCACAGCTACGACGCCGCGCTGTCGACCTGGACGCTGTGCACCATCCCTGACGCCGGTGCCGCGCTCCACGAGGTGCGGCGCGTCCTCAAGCCGGGCGGGACGCTGCACTTCCTGGAGCACGGCCTGGCCCCGGTCGAGGACGAGAGCGTGCGGCGCTGGCAGAAGCGGCTCGACCCGCTGGAGCAGCGGCTGTTCGCCGGGTGCCACCTCACCCGCCCGATCGTCGACCTGCTGACCGAGGCGGGCTTCGTCGTCACGGACCTGGACGTGTTCTACGAGAAGGGCGCCCCGAGGCCGATGGGCGCCGACTCGCTCGGGATCGCGATGTCGCCCGCGTGAAGAAACCCGGGGCCGCTACCGGGCCATGGTGGACGCCGGTGCAGAATGTGGCCTGCGGCAGGGCGAGATCTTCGGTCTCGCCGTGGACGCCGTGAACCTCGGCTCCGACACGCTCCACGTCGTGCGGCAGGTGAAGTACCTTCAGGGAAGGCTCCTCTTCGCCCCGCCGAAGGGCTGCAAGCTCCGAGACGTTCCGCTTCCCGAGTCGGTCGCGTCCTCGCTGCGGGCCCACATGGAGAGGTTCGCCCCCGTGAACGTGGCTCTGCCGTGGCTGACGGCCGACGGCCCACTGGTCACGCACCGCCTGCTGTTCACCCTGCCGACGGGCGTTGCCGTCCGGCGGAACTACTTCAATGACGAGATCTGGAAGGAGGCCCTTGAAGCCGCCGGCGTCGTCGCACCCCGCCTCTCCGGCCAGCGACCGACCGCAGCCAGGGAGCACGGCATGCACGCCCTGAGGCACTTCTACGCCTCTGTGCTTTTGGACGCCGGCGAGAGCATCAAGGCGGTGAGCGAGTACCTGGGCACGCGGCCCCCGGGTTCGCGCTGAGGATCTACACCCACCTGATGCCGAGCAGCCGTGAGCGCACCCGGAAGGCCGTGGACGCGGTGTTCGGCCACGACTCGGGCCGCTGACGTACCGGAGACAGCCAGATAGCAAGCACAGCGCCCCTATCAGTGGAAAACCCACTGGTAGAGGCGCTGTGAGAATTTCTGACGGTCAGAACAGAGCCGATGGTCCCTATGCTCTACTGCCTCAGCCGTTACTAGCCATGGGACCGCTAGGCCGTCAGTGCTGGCGCGACTTCGTCGGGTGCGGGTGACGCTTGGGGCCGGTCGGAGTCGGGGCGGGAGTCACCGTCGGCGTGGGAGTGGCCGTCGGGGTGCCGCCGGGGGCGCTGTCGGCGCCGGTGAGCAGGTTGTGGGTGCCCAGGGCGGTGAGGGCCGTCCCGTCGAAGCGATAGGTGGTGGCGTTGCCGGAGGCGTCGACGGCGCGGAGGTCCACAGTGCCGTCCTGGTCGACGTCGGCGGCCTGGACCAGCGGCTTCGCAGCAGCGTCCCAGCCTTCGGCGGCGACAAGGACCGGTGTGGTGGGGGTGCCGAGGGTCATGTCGAGCAGGGCCGCGGGGCTGTAGTAGTACAGCTGGCCACCCGTCTCGGAGCGGGCGAAGAGCGCCGGCATGTTATCGACGAGTGCGGTCGTGATGCTCCAGTCGCTCCAGTTGCCGCTGCCCGTGGGATTGGTCTCGGTGAGGACCAGCTCGGGCGGGAAGAATGCACCGGGCGCCGCGGCGGTGGGCTGCAGCCACAGCGCACCGTCGAGGACGCTCAGTAGCGACGGGAGGGGGTTCGGCTCGCCCTGGGCGGCGGTGGTGTACAGCTGGCCGGCATTGGCTATGAACGTGGGCAGTGCGCCGGTGACGGGCGACGTGAATGCGACCGAGGGGACGCCGATGCCGCTCAGCGGGTTCAGAGGAGATCCGTCTCCGGTGCCGTAGATCACCGTGCCGGATCCGGTGGCCGGGTTGTAGATCAGGACGTCGTTGGGGCCGGCACCGGTGCGGAAGTGCCCGACGATCGCCTGGCGGCCGTTGTAGTCGGCGGGGCTGCTGCCACTCGCGCCCAGGCCGTTGACTCCGATGTCGGTCGCGGTGCCGGTGAGGTTTCCGCCCACTGCACCGTCGGTCAGCCAGAGACCGGCGTCGAGCGAGGCTTGGTTGCCAACCACGACCAGGTCGGTGTAGCCGTCGCCGTTGAGGTCGTTCTCCACAGCCGTCACGGTGTCGGCGTGGGCGGGCAGGACGAGACCGCCCAGGGCTGCGGCGGTCACGGTGGTGACGACCGCTGCAGCGCGAGCGTGCAGGGGGAGACGGCGTTGTGACATGGGGTGCCTCGGGTCTTCCGTGAGGAGCAGAGTGGCCGGTCGCGACGGATCGGCGCGAGGATCATGGCATGGCGCCTTCGTGCACGGTGCACCGGTCCCGGAGCGATAGGGCCGGACCAGGCTGTGGTGACGCCGCATCACCGCACCAGAGTCCAGAGTGTCGTTGACGCGCCCACGACTCGGGCCGCTGACGCCCGTAGACGGCCCAGCAAGCAAACGCAGCACCCCTACCGGCGGAAAACCGCTGGTAGGGGCGCTGCGACTGTCTCTGACGGTCAGATCTCGTCGATCAGGTCGGCGATCGACTTCACGACGCGTGTCGGCCGGTACGGGAAGCGTTCGACGTCGGCCGGCGAGGTGAGGCCGGTCAGGACGAGGATCGTCTCCATGCCGGCCTCCATGCCGGAGACCACGTCGGTGTCCATCCGGTCGCCGATCATCGCGGCGGTCTCCGAGTGCGCCCCGGCGGTGTTGAGCGCCTCACGCATCATCAGCGGGTTGGGCTTGCCGACGAAGTAGGGCTCGACGCCGGTGGCCTTGGTGATGAGGGCGGCGACGGAGCCGGTGGCCGGGAGCACGCCCTCGGTGGACGGGCCGGTCTCGTCGGGGTTGGTGCAGATGAAGCGGGCGCCGCCGTTGATCAGGCGGATCGCCTTGGTGAGCGCCTCGAAGCTGTAGGTGCGGGTCTCGCCGAGCACCACGTAGTCCGGGTCCTTGTCGGTCAGCACGTAGCCGGCCTGGTAGAGCGCGGTGGTGAGGCCGGCCTCGCCGATGACGTACGCGGTGCCGCCGGGCCGCTGGCTCTTGAGGAACTTGGCGGTGGCGAGGGCGGAGGTCCAGATGCATTCCTCCGGCACCTCCAGGCCCATGCCGGCGAGGCGGGCGCTGAGGTCGCGCGGGGTGTAGATCGAGTTGTTGGTGAGCACCAGGAACGGCTTGCCGGACTCCCGCAGGCGGCGGAGGAACTCCTCCGCGCCGGGAATCGGCGTGCCCTCATGGATGAGGACGCCGTCCATGTCGGTCAGCCAGGACTCGATGGGCTTGCGGTCTGCCACGTGCGTGTCTCCCGAGGTCGTGCGGTGGTCGTACGGAACTGCACCCCTCCGCCCGGTGCCCGCTGCGGGCCCTCCGCGACGTGTGGGGGTCCTACTGGCTGCCCCAACACGACCAGCCTAATCCGCACACCTGCCCGGCGGGGAGGACGTCCCGACCAGCGGACTCGGCTGCGGCCCGCTCCAGCCCGTTGCTGGCCCGCCCCAACCCGCCCCGGCCCGCACCGGCCCTGCCCACCGGACGCCGGTACGGCACCCGCCGGCCGGCCACAGGACCCCGGGCCCGCCGCCTCAAGAACGCCTTAAAGACCCCATAACAGCACTGATCGCCCGTCAATCCGGCCATCGGCAGTGGTTAGCGTGCTGGCACAGCGTCCCCGACCCTCGATCCTGGAGCGCCGCCATGTCCGCTCGTCCCTCCGCCCGCCGCCGGGTCACCGTCCTCGCCGGCACCCTCGCCGGCCTGGCCCTGTCCGGCACGCTCGGCACCGGCACGGCCGCCGCGCACGGCTCGATGCAGAACCCGCTGAGCCGGGTCGAGGGCTGCTACCTGGAGGGCCCGGAGCATCCGAAGTCCGCGGCCTGCGCGGCCGCGATCGCCCTCGGCGGCACCCAGGCGATGTACGACTGGAACGGTGTGCGGATCGGTGACGCCAACGGCCGCCACCAGCAGCTGATCCCGGACGGCAAGCTGTGCAGCGCCAACAACGCGGAGTTCGCCGGCCTGGACCTGCCCCGCGCGGACTGGCCGGCCACCAACCTGACGGCCGGCTCGCCGTTCACCTTCCGGTACCGCGCCACCGCGCCGCACCGCGGCACCTTCCGGCTGTACGTCACCAACGGCACGTACGACCCGGCCAAGCCGCTCGCCTGGTCGAACCTGCAGTCCACCCCGTTCCTGACGGTCACCGACCCGCAGCTGGTCGACGGCCAGTACGTGCTGCCCGGTCGGATCCCGGCGGGGCTGAAGGGGCGCCAGCTGGTGTACGCGATCTGGCAGCGTTCGGACAGCCCGGAGGCGTTCTACTCCTGCTCCGACGTGGTCTTCGACGGCAGCGGCAAGACCGCCGGCACGGCCCCCGTCCCGCCCGCGGGCAGCGGCACCCCGCACGTCCACGACTCCGCCGCCGCCACCCCGGCCACCGGCTCCGGCACCGGCACGGGCGCCGTCGCACCCGTCGCCGTACCCGCCGCGGCGACCGGTTCCCCCGCCGGCACCGGGCAGGGCACCCCCTCGGCCTCCGCCCCCGGTACCCCGGCGGCCTCCGGGACACCCGTCGGCACGGACGCCGTCCCGGCAGGGCAGCAGCTCGCCCAGACCGGCACCGACCGTTCCACCGGGCTGATCGCCGCGGTCGGCACGGCGTTCGTGCTCTCCGGCGCGGCGATGGCCGTGCTGCGCCGCCGCAACCGGGCCCGCGGCACGCACGCGCGCTGACCCGGCCGGCCGGCGCGGCCGTGGTTGAGTGGGTCGCATGACCAGCGCGCCCCGCACTCCGTTCCGCGTCGGCCTGATCGGCTACGGCCTGGCCGGTTCCGCCTTCCACGCCCCGCTGATCGCCACCACCCCCGGACTGCAGCTGGTCGCGGTGGTCACCGCCAACCCGGACCGCCGCGACCGGCTGCACCGCGCCCATCCCGGGGCGCAGCCGCTCGACACCCCGGCCGACCTGTTCGACCGGGCGGAGGACCTCGACCTGGTGGTCGTGGCCTCCCCCAACCGCACCCACGTGCCGCTCGCCGAGGCGGCGGTCGCCGCCGGCCTGCCGGTGGTGATCGACAAGCCGCTCGCGGGCTCGGCCGTCGAGGCGGCCCGGCTCTGCGACGCGGCGGAGCGGGCCGGGGTGCTGCTCTCGGTCTTCCAGAACCGCCGCTGGGACGGCGACTTCCTGACGGTACGCCGGCTGATCGGTGAGGGTGCGCTCGGCCGGGTGCACCGCTTCGAGTCGCGCTTCGAGCGGTTCCGGCCGAAGCCCAAGCCGGGGTGGCGGGAGCTCGCCGACCCGGCCGAGGTCGGCGGCACCCTCTACGACCTGGGCAGTCACCTCGTCGACCAGGCACTCACGCTCTTCGGCCCGGCCGAGTCGGTGTACGCGGAGATCGACACCCGGCGCGACGGCGCGGTGGTCGACGACGACGCCTTCCTGGGCCTCACCCACGCCTCCGGTGTCCGCTCCCACCTGTGGACGAGTGCCGTCGCCCCGGTCGGCGGCCCCCGGCTGCGCGTCCTCGGCGACCGCGCCGGGTACGTCAAGTTCGGCATGGACCCGCAGGAGAGCGACCTCAGGGCGGGCCGCACGCCCGGCGACGGCTACCCGTGGGGCGCCGACGACCCCGCCGCGTACGGCACCCTCGGCACCGACGAGGGCGCCGAGCGCATCCCCACCGATCCCGGCGACTACCCCGCCTACTACGCCGGCATCGCCGCCTCGCTGGCCGACGGCACCCCGCCGCCGGTGGACCCGCGGGACGGGGTCGCCGCGCTCACCGTCCTGGAGGCGGCCCGCACCTCCGCGGCCACGGGCAGCGTCGTCCGCCTCGGCTGACGGTCACCTCGGCCGACGACCGCCCCGCGGGCCGGCCCGAGCCCGGGGAACGCCGCGGGGCCGGCCGCGGATCGCGGCCGGCCCCGGGGCCGTACTGTCCTCGCCCGTCAGCGGGCGTACGGGTTGCCGCCCGGAGGCGGCGGGGTCTGCCCCTGCGGCGGCGGGTAGCCGCCGGGCGCGGGGGGCTGCTGGCCGTACGGGGCGGCTGGCGGCTGCTGCCCGTAGGGGCCGGCGGGCGGCTGCTGGGCGGGGAAGCCCGGCGCCTGGTGGGGCGGCTGGACCCCGTACGGCGCGGGCGCCGGCACCGGGGCCGTGCCCGCGGCGGCGGCCTTCTTCCGCCGGCCGATCACCAAGAAGACGATCACCAGCAGCACCGCGAAGCCGAAGAGCCCGCCGATGATCATCAGCACCAGGTCGAGCGGGTCCGTGCCGGACCCGTCGTCCGAGGCGGCGGCCGCGGCCTGCGAGGACCCGGCGGGGGCCGGTGCCGTCCCCGGCGCGGTGGCACCGCCGGTGCCCGCACCCGGGGTCGGGTCGGCGGCCGCCGCGGCCTTCAGCGGGAACTCGCCGGCCGCGCCCGGGTCGCCCGGGTCGCTGAGCGCGATCCGCGGCCGCACGGTGCCGTAGCCGATGAAGTCGCTGCGCTCCTTCGGGTTGCTGGCCGTGTTGATCAGCACGCGCAGGACCTGGTTGTTGGTCCAGTCGGGGTGGGCCGCCCAGAGCAGGGCCGCCGAGGCGGAGGCCACGGCCGTGGCGTCGGAGGTTCCGGTGCCCTTGCAGTAGCCGGACGGGCCGGTGCAGGCGCTGTAGATGTCGGCGCCCGGTGCGGCCAGGGAGACCTGCGGGCCGTGCTCGGACACCGCGACGGCCTTGCCGTCCTTGTCGGTGGCGGCGACGCCGACCACGCCGGGGGCCGCACCCGGGTACTCCACCCGGTTGGTGGTGTTTCCGCTGTTGCCGACCGCGGCGAAGACCAGGCTGCCGCGGGCGAGGGCGTGGTCCACCGAGGTCTTGAACTTCTGGAGGTCGACCGGCTTCAGGTTCGACGCCGGGATGCCCACCGACATGTTGATGACCTTCGCGCCCTGGTCCGAGGCGTAGACGATCGCCTGGCCCAGCTGTGCGAGGTCGGAGTTCTCCGCCTCGACCTTGCCGCCGTAGGTGTCGTTGACCTTGATCGGCAGGATCTTGGCGCCGGGAGCCAGGCCGTACTCGCCCTTGCCGCCCAGTCCCTTGCCGGTGCCGGCGATGATGCTCGCCATGCCGGTGCCGTGGCCGGTGGAGTCCGAGGTGTTCCCGGTTCCGGTGAAGTCCTTGCCGGGCAGCACCTGCCCCGCCAGGTCCGGGTGCGCGGCGTTCACGCCGCCGTCGATCACCGCGACGGTGATGCCCTGGCCGGTGCTGGTCTTCCACATGTCCGGGGCGTGCATGGCGTCCAGGTACCACTGCTGGGCGCGGATCGAGTCCACGCCGGAGGCCGGACCGGCCGCCACCCCGACGGACAGTGCCGCCCCCGCCATCGCTGCGGCGAACCGCCGCCCCCGCACCGCCGTGCCCGTTCGCCGCATCCTGCTCTCCCTCGTCAGCCGTCGCCGTCGGCCCGGCACGCCTCCCGACGCACGGACCTGCCCGGCCGCGGGGCGTTTCGTGGCCCCGCGCCCGGGCAGTCAGCCTGATCCCTACTCAATCACGCCCGGGTTGACCGGTCCCGAACCGGAGGTCCAGGTGTCCTCGTCCTCGACGAGGTAGTCCGGACGGTTGCCGCGGTTGCGGTCCTTGCGGCCCGCGCCGCCTGCACCGTGGCCGCCGCCGAAGCCGCCCTGGCCGGAGCGGCCGTCCGCGCCCCGCTCGGCCCGGCCGCGCAGACCGGTGCCGCCCTGGGTGAAC
>NZ_BAAALD010000087.1:0-33048 GCF_039528095.1 Kitasatospora arboriphila | reverse complement strand
CCTTCCGGGGCCGAAGCCCCTGATCAGGAGTGTCCGTCAAAGCGGATCAAGCCCAACAGGCAAAACCTAGACCAGACTTCTGACACGATTCCCGTCCGGGCCAGTTGGAAGCCACTGTCCTTCCGAGAGTGACGGGTGCGTTTGCGCCGGTCAGGCATAGGGTCGGTGTTTCGGCGGCGGAGACGAGGTGTTGTGTCGTCTCTGCGGTGGAGGTGTCGGAATGCCGCCGGTAGGGCCTCCTGGTGTGCTCAAGGTCTCGACAACCGAGCTGCACCAGAGGTCCTGTCTTCATGCACGGACGGACCGAAGATCGCCCGACCGAGCCGCCGCATTCGAACCCGTGCTCACCAAGATCGGTACGACAACGGCTCCTTACACCAGGACGTGCGCGCCCGACCCGGCACGCCACGAAGTGGTTTGACGGAGACGACAGTTCGCCTGGTGGCCTGGTGCTCGCCCGGGGCGCCGTAACCGGTGGCCGAACGCCGCGGTCAGCCGGCCGGACCCGGGCGGAGGTCTCCGAGGAGTTCGGCGCGGTCGGTGATCACGTGGGTGAGGATGGAGCGGGCGACGGCGAGGAGTTCGGCGACCTCGGGGCTGGTGATCCGGTAGATCACGGCGGCGCCGTCGCGGCGGGAGGTGACCACACCCGCGCGACGCAGGACGGCGAGCTGCTGGGAGAGGTTGGAGGCCTCCACGCCGACGTCGGCGAGGAGTTCGGCGACGGCGTGCTCGCGCTGGCTGAGCAGTTCGAGGACCCGGATCCGCACGGGATGGCCGAGGGTTTTGAAGAACTCCGCCTTGACCTGGTAGAGCGGCACCGCGGTGACGGAGGGTTGCCGCGAGGGATCGGCAGGCATGGGGTCACCGTCCGTGTCGGGGTCGGGGCGCTGGTTCGACTGTAGCAATGCCGGTGGGTGCGCCGGGCCGCGCGCAGGGTCGGCGCAGGGCTACGACCATTGGACTTGCAGAGATTCTCAAATGCTAAACTCGGACTCTCGGCAGCTCCCCGGAGGCGCTGCCGGAGCGGGCCTGCTGCGCCACGGGGGTGCGGCGGGCCCGCATTCTTTCCCGACACAGTGCGACAGATGCGACAGACGGAGGACCCGGGCCCATGAGCGAGAACCTTCCCCCGTGCCCGAAGTGCTCCGGCGAGTACACCTACGTCATGGACGCGCTGGTGGTGTGCCCCGAGTGCGGACACGAGTGGACCCCCGGCGACAGCGGCGCGCAGGCCCCCGGCGAGCGGGTGGTGCGGGACGCGGTCGGCAACGAGCTGCACGACGGCGACACGGTGACCGTGGTGAAGGCGCTGAAGGTCAAGGGCAGCCCGTCGGGCATCAAGGCCGGGACCAAGGTGCGCAACATCCGCCTGGTCGACGGCGTGGACGGCCACGACATCGACTGCCGGATCGAGGGTTTCGGCGCCATGCAGCTCAAGTCGAGCGTGGTCAAGAAGGCCTGACCCCGGCCACGGGCCGGCCGCCCCCTGCGACCGCACCACGCCAGGCCCGCCCCGACGGCGGGACCGGCGTCGGGGCGGACTGTGAGTCGTCCGGCCCGCCGCCTCCGGCCGCCGCTGCATGCGGAAGGCAGGTGCACCCCGGAAGCGGAGCGCCGCTCACGCGGATGCGGCAGGACCGGACACCGGCGGCCGAGCCGACCGGCCGGAACGACGGGTGATCGACAGGCGGATCGGCCGGACTCCGGCCACGGCTTGCGATAGTAGCAATTTGAAGAATTCTTCATGTTCGCAGATGATGCATTTGTGTACCGGTGGGTCCGACAGGGACGCGGGGCCCGAGGCGGAGGGACGGCGGCGATGAGCGGCGTGTTCGACGCGGAACTGCACGAGCAGCTGGCCGAGGCCCGCCGACTGCGGGCCCGGGCCCGGGAAGCCGGTGACGAGGAGAAGGCACAGGCGTACGCGGGGCGGATCACGCAACTGCTGCGGATCGCGGCCCACCACGGCATCGCGCTGGACCGCGCGGCGGACGAGGAGGAGCAGGACTGATGGCGATCCCGCTGTATCAGGCGAAGGCGGAGTTCTTCCGCACGCTCGGCCATCCGGTGCGGATCCGGGTGCTGGAGCTGCTGCAGGACGGGCCGCGGCCGGTGCGCGAACTGCTGGCGGAGATCGAGATCGAGCCCTCGAACCTGTCCCAGCAGCTGGCGGTGCTGCGCCGCACCCAGCTGGTGTCGGCCACCCGGGACGGCAACACCGTGGTGTACGCGCTGAGCACGCCGGACGTGGCGGAGCTACTGCAGGCGGCACGGCGGATCCTGTCCACGATGATCACCGTCCAGTCGGACCTGCTGGCCGAGCTCGGCGGGCACGCGACGCAGGAGGCACAGGCGGCAGAGGCGGCAGAGGCGGCAGAGGCATGAGCGGCGCGTCCGCTTCGTCCGCGAGCCGTCTGGGTGGCCGGCTGCGGGCGGTGCTTCCCGAGCGCACGACGTGGGCGACGATGCGGCGCTCACCGCGCAAGGACCTGCTCGCTGGGGTGACGGTGGCGATCGTCGCGCTGCCGCTCGCGCTGGGCTTCGGTGTGGCGTCGGGCGCGGGCGCGGCGTCGGGTCTGGCGACCGCGGTGGTCGCCGGCGCGCTGGCGGCGCTCTTCGGCGGTTCGAACCTGCAGGTCAGCGGGCCGACCGGGGCGATGACGGTGGTCCTGGTGCCGATCGTCCACCGGTTCGGCACCGATGGTGTGCTGACGGTGGGTCTGCTCGCCGGTGTGCTGCTGGTCGCGACGGCGATCGGCGGCGCCGGGCGCTTGATGGCGTTCGTTCCGGCGCCGGTGGTGGAGGGGTTCACCCTCGGCATCGCCGCCGTCATCGGCCTCCAGCAGGTACCGGCGGCACTCGGTGTGAAGCCTTCGGGTGCCGAGAACGTCGCCGTTACCGCGTGGGACGCCCTGGCCGATTTCGTCTCCGATCCGCAGCTCGCGCCGCTGGCGCTGGCCGGCGGTGTGGCGGCGGTGATGCTGCTCGGTGCCCGGCTGCGGCCGGGCGTCCCGTTCTCCCTGCTCGCCGTGGTCGCCGCGACGCTCCTCGCCTCCGGCGCCGGTCTGGACGTGGCGACGATCGGGCACCTGCCCTCCGGCCTGCCCGCGCCCTCGCTCGGCTTCTTCCACCTCGCGGACGTGCCGAGGCTGGCGACGGCCGCGGTCGCGGTGGCGGCGCTCGCCGCACTGGAGTCGCTGATGTCCGCGACCGCCGCGGACGCGATGAGCGTCTCCCAGCGGCACGACAGCGACCGGGAGCTGTTCGGCCAGGGCCTGGCGAACCTGGCCGCGCCGCTGTTCGGCGGTGTCGCGGCCACCGGCGCGATCGCCCGCACCGCCGTCAACGTCCGTTCCGGAGCCGTCTCCCGGCTCGCCGCGCTCGTCCACGCGGCCGTCCTCGCCGCCGTGGTGTTCGCCGCCGCCCCGCTCGTCGAGGGCATCCCGCTCGCGGCGCTGGCCGGTGTACTGATCGCGACCGCGGTACGGATGGTCGAGGTCGCCTCCCTTCGGGCGCTGGCCCGCGCCGGACGCGGCGAGGCCGCGATCCTCGCCCTGACCGCGGCCGCCACCCTCGCCTTCGACCTGGTGACCGCCGTCATCGTCGGGCTGCTCGTGGCCGGTGCCCTCGCGCTGCGCCAGGTCGCCCGCTCCGCCGCCCTCACCCGCGTGCCACTGCACGACGGTCTGCCACCCGCCGACCACCACGCCGAGGAACAGGCCCTGCTGGCCGAACACATCGTCGCCTACCGCATCGACGGGCCGCTGTTCTTCGCCGCCGCCCACCGATTCCTCCTCGAACTCGCCGAGACCGGCGACGTGAAGGCCGTCGTGCTGCGCCTGTCGCGGATCACCGCGATCGACGCCACCGGCGCCCTCGTGCTGGGCGACGCCGTCGACAAGCTGGAGCGCCGCGGCATCCTCGTCCTGGTCTCCGGCGTCCGCGAGGACCACCGCAGGACCCTGGACGCCCTCGGCGTCCTCGACCGGCTCCACGCCGAGCACCGCGTCTTCGCCGCCACCCCCGACGCGATCGCGTACGCCCGCACCCACCTGCCCGGGGTCCTGGCCGACGCGGCCGGCGGCGGCCACCGATGACCTCCCTGCCGGGCATGGCGGCGGTGAGCCGACACTGAGGCCCGTTCGGGCGCCGATCGGCCCCGGCCAGGCACGGCCAGGCGCGGGCGGGCGCGGGCGGGCGCGGGCCGGGGCACCTGCACCGCGGTCCTCACCCCGACCGAAGCCGGGGTGAGGACCGCGTCCGGCTCCTGCCTGCCTCCCGCCGGGCCTGGGCGGGTGCGCCCCAGGGCCCGCCGGAGCCGCACGATGCAGACATTCTCAGTTGCCAATGTCCGCAAGTCACCGACGGACGTCCACCTGGAAGATCGTCCGCTCTCCCCCGGCCCGCTGCGGTCCGGCTTGCCGTTCTTGTCTACTGCGGGTCCGGCGGACACGGTGACGGGGCCGGGGTGACGAGCCGAAGCGGGCAGTACCCGGCCGACGGGGACCGGATCCCCACCGGCCGGCCGCTCACCACGGTTGTCGGCGCCGAGCAGTCCCGGAAGTCCACGGTTGCGAGCCGGGCGACGGTCGGCCCCACTCCCGAGCGGGCGGCGGAGCCCCGTCGAAGCGGTCGGCAAGTTCCCGGGTGCCTCCGGGCCGGGTCGCGCGCCTTCACGGTTTCGGCTCCGGGTCCGGCTCGGGATCGAGCTCGGGATCGAGCTCGGGCTCGGGCTCGGGCTCGGGCTCGGGCTCGGGCTCGGGCTCGGGCTCGGGGGGTTCGTCGTCGCGTAGTCGGCGCAGGAATCTGTCCACGTCCACCTGGCCTTCTTCGGTGCCCGAGGGGACGATCCGTTCGGTGTGGGTGAGGAAGGTCCTGATGTGCGAGGCGTCCACGCGCAGGACGGCCGTGGAGTTCTCCCCGGTCAGAGTGATGAAGACGGTCCGGTCGTCGCCGGCGGGGTGGACGCAGACGTCGCCGGTGCCCGCCCATTCGGTGAGGCCGGTGGCGAGGAGGTCGCGGGCGAACACCCAGGTGATCGGGGCGTCGAGGTCGATGTGGTTGTCGAGGTAGACGGTGTACGGCTCGGCGGAGTGGTAGCGCAGGCAGCCGCGCACCGCGACGCTCAGGCCGGGCAGGACGACTGCCAGCAGCTCCAGGGGCATGGCGCAGCCGCCGGTGCTGGTGCGTTGCGGGGGGACGCGGGGGGTTTCGTGGTGGGTCATGCGCAGTCCTTGAGGTGCGCGGGGGTGGGGTCGGGTTGTGCGTGGTGGGCGTGCGGGCCGTCTGCCGTCCCCGGTCGGGGGCCGGCGGCCGGGGACGGCAGAGGCGGTGGGAGGAAGCGGGGCGGTGCGGTCAGGCGGTCCCAGTCGGGGCCGGCGGCCGGGGACGGCAGAGGCGGTGGAAGGAAGCGGGACTGGGCAGTCAGGCGGTCCCAGTCGGGGTCGGCGCGGCCGGGCACGGTGAGGCCGGCGGCGGTCCACAGTGCGGCCAGGTGGGCGAAGATCGGGGTCTCGCGGAGAACCGTTTCGGCGGCTCTGCCGCAGGTCCGGAGGTCGGAGGTCATGCCGGGCACAACGAGTGAATGTGCCGATGGCAACCTCGCCGACGGGTGGGGCGTTCCGGCTCGCAGCTCGTGTTGACGGTGGCGGCCCGGCCGTGGGGGTCCGCGCGTCGGCGCCCGCCTCGGCCACCTGCGCGGTTTCGCCGACGGGCCGGGTGGGCTTGAGGCGTGGGGATCCGATGAGTCGCCGGAACGGGTGGTCTTCGGGTGGACCTGGCACTCGCAGGGTCGGCAGCATGGCACGCGCTCGACCGGGGGTGACCGGGGGCGACCCCGCCTCGGAGGCCAGGGGCCGGATGCACCGCCTCCCGCTTCCCTCTTCTGCGGTCGGGGCTCGTTGACGCATATGGGAGGGCGGCGGCGCCGCGCGGCCGGGGAGTCACTCCCCCGTCACGCCCTCGGCCCGTGTCGGTGCAGGGTCGGCGTCCGGTGCTGCCGGCCGATCGCCGGGACTCCTCTGGCAGGCCCGGCAGGGGACGTAGGCCCTGCCGTCGGGCGTGGACACGGTTCCCCACCCCTCGCAGATCCGGCACGCCCGTGCGCGTTCGAGGTCGACCGCGGGCAGGGGGCCGTCGGCAGTGCTCATGGGCTGGCTCCCTCGTGCGGCCGGACCGGCGCCCGCGCCACCGCGCGCAGCTCGCCGGTGGGTGGCGCCACGAGGTCCAGGATCTATCAACATGAAGAATTCATCAACTCAACATGTCATGCATTGCTGCCGAGGCAACGCCTCCCCGGCAGGAATCGATCGCTTACGGTCAATTCGGCGAGCGAGGCCGCCCGATTTCCTAGGCTCACCCGACAGAAGCGGACAACAGCGCGCCGGGACGCCTCCCTGCGCCCGAACGGTCGGAGGAACACATGGCCGGGATCGAGACCTCGCTCAAGGAAGCGATGACCATCGAGGGCGCCATCGGGGCCGCCCTGGGCGACTACACCAGCGGCATGGCGCTCGGGACGGCCGGCCCGACCGAGACCCTGTCGGTCGCGGCCGCCGCCACGACCGACATCCTGCGCGCCGAACTGCGCGCCCTGGGCATGGCGGGCCAGGGCGACCAGAAGCTGGAGGACATCCTCATCAGCCTGACCGGCCAGTACCACCTGATCCGGCCGCTCACCCGCCACCCCGGGCTGTTCCTCTACCTGATGCTCGACCGCAGTCGGTCCAACCTGGCCATGGCCCGCCACCAAGCCCGCCGCATCGAGGCCGACCTCGAGCTCTGACGTCCCCTCCACCAGTCCCCCCGCAAGAGCACGTCGGCGTCCGGGGCCGGGGCGGCAGCTGCGCGGACGGCGCCCGGGTCAGGCCGAGGCGCCGGGTTCGTCCCCCGAGCCGCCGGACGGCTGCGAGGACGGCCTCGACCGCTCCGGGTGTCCCCGCCGGGGCTGAGAGGGTTGCGCAGGGCCAGCCGGTCCAGCCCCTGGCGCGCTGCGTCGCCGGCAGTGCGTCCAGGGCGGGGATCCGGGGCAGCCGCTCGGCGAAATGCGGGCCGCGCCCACGACGCCGAGGTGGTGGGTGATCGATCCGAAGCTGGAGGCGAGTTCCACCTCCTTCGGGCCGTCGAGGAGGGACGGTGTCCACACCTGCACCTGCCGGACGCCCGTGGCCCGGTACCTGGCGGACATGCTCGGGTGGGCAGCACGGCGGCGAGCGACGTCAGCCCGGGTGCGAGGCGGGCGTCGATCGCGGCGCATGCCGGCCGGACCCGACACCAGCACTCGTAGCACTCTCGAGCCCGTCCCGAGCCCCCGGTTCCCCAGCTCCGCTCGCACCAGAGGTGACGCTCCGTCGGCAGACTGTCCGCGCCGTCTGCCAAGATCACCGCATGGACGAACGCGTGGATGAGCTGCTGGATCCCGAGAACACCTGGGTCCAGCGGATACGGGTCCGGTTGGCGGCGCTTTCACCCGAGCTGACCGAACTGGTGCTGCACCTCGCGGCGAGTGGTGAGTTCTGGGACTGGCGGGGCAGGACCAACGGCGCCTGGAAGCGCCGGACCAAAGCACTGCTCAAGGCCGACGGGGCGCCGGAGCTGGTCCGCGAGGCCGTCGCGGCGCTCGCCGAGGGCGGCTCGCTGCACAACCGCACCGACCCGAACATCGAGTACGACTGGCTGCGGCCCTCCCCCACCCGTCACCTCGCCAACGGGTTCGTGCTGGCCTGCGGCTTGCTCGGCGGCAAGGGTGCCGATCCGGCGGCCACCGATGCCCTGGTCGAGGTCCTGCTGACCGTCGCCCGGAAGAACGCCTCCGTGCTGGACGGCTACTTCGTGCGCGACGACGACCTCTCCGGCGCGGTCTTCACCGCTCTCGGCGATCTCGCCGCCATGGACGCGCTGTGGACCCTGCACCGCGAGGTCCAGCCCGGCGCCCACTGCCACCTCGTCCTCGTCAGGGTGGTCAAGAAGACGGCGACACGTCAGGGACTCCTGCCGGAGCAGCTGGCCGAACGGACCGTACCCACCTGCGGACTGGGCCCCGATCGGACGGTCCGGCTCGGTCCGCCGGCCTGCGGCGCGCCATGGGTGAACCTCTCCTATCAGTCTGTCGTCACCCTCGAGAGCAGCGGCGAGGTGACCGTCGACTGGATCCACACCGACGGAAGCGCTGTCCGCACCCGGTCCCCCTTCCGCTCCCCGAAGGGCTTCAAGGCCCGCCACGGTGACGAGCAGGTCCACATGACGCGGTGGCTCGCCCAGCACGTCGAGTCCACGCTGAGCGCCGAACGCACCCGACTCCGCGCCCTGCTGCCCCTGGACCGGACCTGGCCGTACGCCGAGTGGGCCCGCCACTACCGGGACCACCCCGTCACCGGTCTGCTCACCCGCACCCTGATCTGGGAGCACCACAACCCCGACGGCACCTGGACCGCCGGGCTGCCTGCCGCGGACCACGGCCTCCACCCCCCGGCCAGCCCCTCCACCGGGGCCCATGACGACACCCTCGTACGGCTCTGGCGGGCCGACCGCGCCCCCGCCGCCCAGCAGCAGGCCCTGGCCGAGTTGTTGGAGAGCCGCGGGGTGGAGCCGTTGGTGCCGCAGTTCGCCGGCTGCTGAGTGCCGGCCGGGGCCGACGAAGCCGGGCATCTGACCCCCGATTGCCGCCCGTCCGGGAGATCGGTCCACGCAGGTTGCCGAGCCTGGCCTGGACATCGGGGGTAGCAGCGGCCCGAACCCATCAGCGGATCTGCCGGAATCGGGAGCGTCGGATGCCGCTGCTGGTGCGGCACCCCCGGCCGCGGGGGGCAGTAGGGCCCCCGGGCCACCACGCCCCGTGCGGAGGATGCCCGTGCCTGTCACACTGCCGTTCTGCCCCTGGACACGGAACTTCGGCTTGCACATCACCGCACCTGTGGTCTCCAGGTCGGGCACAGCGTGATCCTCTCGCCGTTGCCGCTGCCGTGCTCTCGCTCGGCCTTCCGTCGGGCCCGCTGCCGCGGAGCCGACGCGAGGCAGGACTCAGCCCGCGCCCACCGCCACCCCCGCACCGCCCTCCTGTGGACTGGGGCCGCAGCCGAACGAGATGGTGCCGCGCGAGGAGTCGGGGAAGGTGAACCGCTGCACCGTCACCGTGCGGGTGCCCAGACTCGAGGTGCCCTCACGCGCCGGCACGATCCCGTGGTCAGTGCGGAGGCAGAGCGCGGGCGGTACGGCAGCGAACGTTCGTGCCGCGGCGACCTCCACCACGAGGGAGGATCCGGAGGCGTAGCTGTCGAGTACGGCTGCGGAGAATCCGTTGGCATCGAGGGTCCCCCCGATGCGCATGGCTGCTGTGCCCAGTGCGACCGGCCGGGTGTGCGCGGGGTCGCAGGCGCTGGAGTACTCGTAGCGGCCGGGGAAGATCACGGGGATGGACATGTGTCCGGGATAGAGGCCGGTGCCCAGGGGGGTGAGCGAGTATGCCATGTCGAACGGGCGCACGGTGTAGGTGCGGGACCCGTCGTGGACGAGCACGCAGGAGCCCTCGCTCATCCAGGCGCCCGGGAACTCGCGGTCGGTCTGGAACTGCAACCGCCGCCTGTAGGGGTCGGACTCCGTCCCTACACCGGTGGCGAGCACGGTGTCGTTCGCGCTGCCTTCCCCGGCGGGCACCGGGATCGCACCTCCGGTCGTGGCGGATCCGAAGTCCGCGGCGGCGAAGACCGGCCTGCTCGGGGCCGTGGTCTCCAGGGCGTGCAGCTCGGGTGTCCGCGTCGGCCACCAGCGGAGCGCGGCCGCGAAGGAGCCTGCCGCAACCACGCACGCCGCCACCGTGAGGAGCGCAACCTGCCGCCCGCTGCGCCGGGCGCGCCGCGGGTCCGCGGTCCGGCGGCGGACTCGGTCCGGCAGGCCGGGCCGGGTCGCCGGGGCCGTCGGCGGGTGCAGATCGGCACGCGCTTCCCATATCCGGTGGGTCCTGCTGGTCGTGGTGACTCGTCCCGGTGCCGATGCGGTCTCGGCGTCGTGGTCGACCGGCATCCGGGGTGCCGTCCGCGGTTCCGGCCACGACGCGAGTGGTGCCTGCCAGCCGCCCCTCGCAGGCCCTTCCA
Organism: Kitasatospora arboriphila; assembly: GCF_039528095.1. NCBI lineage: Bacteria > Bacillati > Actinomycetota > Actinomycetes > Kitasatosporales > Streptomycetaceae > Kitasatospora > Kitasatospora arboriphila. The sequence goes on along the minus strand of NZ_BAAALD010000087.1, from coordinate 22,957 downwards.
GGACTGCGCTGAGCATCTCGGCGGCCTGTTCCGCGCTCGCCCGCCGATGCGGATCCTTGACGAGGAGTGCGTCCAATGCCGCCGCGAGCCGCCCGGCCCGGACGGGTCGGCGGTGGGGTCGGTGGCAGATGGCATGCGTCAGAACGGGAAGGCTGTCGGCGGAGAATGGCGGCACGCCCTCGACCGCGTGATACAGGGTCACACCCAGCGACCACAGGTCGACTGCAGGCGAAGGGTGGCGCTCGTCCAACTGCTCGGGCGCCATGTACCGGGCGGTGCCGACGGGAGCGCCGCAGCCCGTCAACTCGCCCGGGACATGGGTGAGGTAGGCGATGCCGAAGTCGGTGAGGACGGCGCGGTCTCCGGCCAGCAGGACGTTGCCGGGCTTGACGTCGCGGTGGACGATCCCGGCACGGTGCGCAGCGCCCAGCGCGCCCAGCAGGGCCAGACCGATGCGGGCAACCCGGTCCACCGGCAGCGTCCCGTGCTCGCCGAGCTCGGCCGCCAGGGAACGGCCATCGATGTACTCCATCACGAGGAGAGGAGAGCCGTGGTGCACCACCAGGCCCAACCCGGCCACGATCGAGGGGTGGCGCAGGGATGTGAGCGCCTCCGCCTCGCGCATGAACCGCTGGAGTTCCACGGCCGACTCGCCGCCCCGCGCTGTCGGAGCAGATATCTCCTTGAGCGCGACCTCACGGCCGGACTGCTCGAGGTCGCGGGCGAGGATCACCCGACCCATGCCGCCCTTCGCGATTTCCCGGACCAACTCGTAGCGTCCAGCGACCAATTCATGCGCATGCCCCACGCCGCGCCACTCTAGCGCTCCCGCCTCCGGCGCTGTCCGTTTTGCACCCGCAGCCTCGCTCGGATCAGCGTCTGGTGTTCGCACCGCCCCCGCAGGCAGGCCCGGGGGCGCCCCGTCGCACCGTGCCAGGTGGGAACCTCGGTGCTCGGGCCGGCTCCCCGGGCTGCGCTGGGGACCGGCCGTGTGCCAGGCCCGCCCACGCCCCATCCGCAACCCGACCCGATGGGACTCAAGGACGACGGCCGGGCGTGCGGATGCGCCCACAGGCGGAGGATCGGTTGGTCCTGTCGGTCGATGGCGGGCGGGAAGGGGCGCCGTATCGTCGGAGTCATGAGCCGAGGACTGCATCTGGCCACCTATCTGCTGGCCTTCGACACCCGCGCCCAGAGCTTGCAGGACCGCACGCGCGCCGGGTTCCTGCTGCGCGCCGCCGCTCTGGCCGAGCTCTCCCACCGGGGTGCCGCGGCCGAGGACGGGACGGGCCGGGTGCAGGTCGTGGACGCCGGCCCCACGGGGGACCGCGTCCTGGACGCGCTGCTCGCCGAACTGGCCGACCGCCCCCGCACCTGGAAGTCGTGGATCAAGCGCAGCCGCGACGACACCCTCGAGGCCGTCGAGGAGCGCCTCGCGGTGCTCGGCATCATGACGATGGCCGACCGCGACCCGTACGGCCCGGTCGCACCGCACCGCACGGTGACGATGGACGACCCGCGTGAAGCCCTGGACCTCCAGGTCCGGGTGGCCGAGCTCGTCCGCGGCGGCGCCCCGGTCGCCGAAGCGCCGTACGCCGACGCGGTCCTCGCGGCCCTGGCCGCCCACGGACACCTGAAGCTGGTCCTCACCCGCCACGACCGCAAGGCCAACGCCGGGCGGATCACCGCACTCACCGACCGGCTCGCCGACCGGACCCCGGGCCTGGCCCGGGCGGTGAGCGGGCTGAACCTGACCATGGTCGCCGCCCAGGGCGGGATGGGCGGCAGCTGAGGGCCGTCGGACCGGTTCCGACGGAAGGCAGCGGGTTCCTGAAGGACTGTCCGTGGCGCTCCTTCGAGACCGCCTGCTGGAAGACCGATAGCGGGGCACTCAAGTCCCGGCGCGCTCGCCCGAGCCCCACTGCGCGGCGCCAAGGGGAACGGGGACGGCCGGGAGGAGGCGGCCACCGGTCCACGGTGCTGGCGCCCTGACGCAGCGGCAGCGTGGCCGGCGGTGCGAGCAGGCCGGCAGCCGGCGCCGGCGTGAACCGAACCTGCCCGGCATGGGCGAGGACGACCGGCGCCACTCCGGGGGGTGTGCGGGGTGCCGGTCGGTGCTGGCAGTCTTGCCCGGTGCTGATCGACGGATATGACGATGCCCCGCTGGTGGCCGGGGAGGAACTGCTCTCGCACCCGGGTTTCTGGGCCGCGTACCTGCTGTGGATGTGCGAGTCGGACGACGAGGACGCCGAACCGGGCGCGGAGTGGTTCGGAGCCGACGAGGCCGATGTCGACGCCGTGTACGAGACGCTGCTGGACGCGGAGCGCTGGCCGGCGTTCCGGGTGCCGTTCGGGGGCGGGCACACCGCGGTGGTGGTGAGCCGGAACCTCCCGGACGACGGCGGGACGGAGTACTTCGTCACCCATCCCGACTGGCGGCGACACGGCCACCTCGCCACCGTCGACGGCCACCAGGCGGGCCCCGGGCTCTCCTGGCCGGAGCTGACCCACATCGCCGACACCGCCGACCGTACGGCGCCGGGTGTCCACGACCGCCACGCCCGGCTGCTGCTCCTGCTGCCCGCCCTCGGCGACGACAACGCGCCCGGGGACGCGGCGGAGGTGATCGCCGAGGCGCTGGTCCGGATCGGGGCTCCGGCCGAGGAAGCTCCGCGGGTGGCGGCGCTCCTCCTGGACCATCCGCTGTGGGACGCGGCTCACTGGTCGCCGCCCGGCCGTTCGCCGCTCAGCGGCGGCGGGGCGCAGCCGTGCGACGGCATCCTGCAGTGCGACGGCCCGTACAGCCCGCGCTCGGGCGTGCAGCTTGCCCAGGGCATCACTGTGGAGCAGTCCGAACGGCTCGCCCTCGCGCTCGGTACCCGGCCCGCCTGACGTCCTGAACCGACCCACGGTCGGTGGCAGGCGGCCCGGGCACCTCCGGGCCACCCGGGCCGCACGGGACGGGTCCGGCGCCCGCGGCGGTCGACGCCCTGGAGCGGCGCTCCCGCCCGTACGCCGCCCCGGCGGCGGGCACCGCCAACCACCCAATAGTCCGAAATTGCCCAAATGCCCCTAATGGGGCGGATGTATTTGTGAGATACGCCGCCTTCGGCGCTATTTGCCGGATAAGCCTGGACTCCGGCGCCGCCGGGAGGATAGAAATCCCCAACCCCAGTCGGTCAGTGCACCGACGAACATCCACAGGGGACCTGCACGGCGCCGGTCCGCGACCGCCGCCAAGGCCGTCCGCCCGGTACGCCCTGCACGCCCACCACCCCGACCCTCCTGCCGAGGTGACACCGTGACAGCGATCAACGACCCTCCGCTCGCCGAACCGTCCCGTGCCGCCGGACGGTCCCGGCCTCCGCTGTGCCGGCCGCCAAGGCCCTGCACGGTGGTCGCGACCACCGCCTAGTCGCGGGCCCCGGCCCACGCGCCGGGCCTTTCCGACCAGAGCTCTCCCGATCGTCACCGCCACAACGCCGGGCCCACGGCCGTCCGCCCCTCCCAGCGGACCCGGCCCCTGCCCGTGCGTCCCTCGCCGGCCCGTCCGTCGCGCCGGCTGCCCCATCGAGGCCGTCTGCCGTCCGCCGTCCCCCACGGCCACCGGCACCACGCGGCCGCCCCCTCTCCCCGGCGTCCACCACTCTCCCGGCGCCCCTCGATCGCCCCGGTGCGCACCTGCCGTGCCCGCCGGGCAGCCCGTGCTGCCCGCACAGGTCTCCCCCGGCCTTCCGTGCAGCCCCCCGGCGTGCCCTGCCCCCGCTCGCGCGCGCCGTGACCGTCCCCCGCCCCCGCCCGTGCGACCTGTCGCCGTCTGTGTACCGGAGTCCCCATGCCGAAGCACGCCCGCCCCCGCCGCGTACCCGCCGTCCTCCTCTCCGGCCGGTGGATCACCACCGCAGCCCTGGCCACCGCGGCCGTCGCGGTCACCACCGCCAACGCCGCCCCCAGCCACTCCAGCGGCGCCGGCACGGCCGCCACGGCCCGAAGCCAGACTCCTCAGCTCGAACCGACGGCCTGGAGCACACATACGTCGACGCCGGCCACCGCGGCAGCCCACCGCACCACCGGCGCCATCCCCGCGCAGCGCACCGGCTCCCACGCCAAGCACTCGGCTCTGCCCACCCAGCGCAGCACGAGCCACACGCACACCGCCGCCCACTCCTCGCACACCGCCCCCGCGACCACCGCACCGGCGACCGGCGCACCGGCCCGCACGGCCCAGGCCCGGACGACGGCCCCCCCGACCACCGCCGCGCCCACCACCACCGCCACCCACAGCACGACGACGACCGCCTCCGCCACCCCGGCCACCGCCGACCACACGTCCACCCGCTCCTGGAGCGGGAGCTCCCCCACTGCCCACACCTGGACGGGATCCTCCGGGAGCAGCACCTGGCAGGCCCACAGCACGTACGGAAGCGGGACCGGCGCCACCCAGGGGACGTCGCCCTCCGGCGCCACGTCCCCGTCCACCGCGGCGACCGTCCCGGCGACCGCCGCCACCGCGGCCCCGACCACCAAGGCCACCGGCGACCTGGACAGCTGGATCAACCAGGCACTGGCCGTCATGGCCGAGAACCACATCCCGGGCAGCTACGACGGCATCTACCGCAACATCATGCGCGAGTCGTCGGGCAACCCGCAGGCCATCAACCTCACCGACTCCAACGCCGCCGCCGGACACCCCTCGAAGGGCCTCCTCCAGGTCATCGACCCCACCTTCCAGGCGTACCACGTCCCCGGCACGTCCACGGACATCTACGACCCGGTCGCCAACATCACCGCGGCCTGCAACTACGCCGCACACTTCTACGGCTCCATCGACAACGTCAACGGCCCCTACTGACGGGCTCAGCACGACGCAGCACGGCGTCACGGCCGTCGCGGCGCCGAACCCGGTGACGAAGTCGCCGGGTTCGGCGCCGTGCCGCCGCGGCCGTCCCCCCGCCCGGCGAGGACCTCGCCCGGTCCATCGGTGCGGCACGCGGTCGGCCGGACGGCAGTAGTCGTTGCCGTGGTGGGGGTGGCCGTCGACGGACCACACGGCCGGTGCTCGGCAATCGGCCACGCACGGTCTCCCTTCGCTCTACGCTGGGCGCCTTGCCGGCATGTGGGGAGGGGCTGACGGTGCTTCAGCGTGTGGTGAGGGCGCTCGTGTGTGCGGGCGGCTTCCTGGTGGTGGCGGGCGTGGTGTACGGCGCGGTGAGGGTGGGGGACGGCTGCGGGTCCGGCTTCACTCCCAGCTCCGGGCCGATCGTCACGTCGAGCGCGGTGGAGTGCGCCGAGCTGGTGGCCGGCCGTGGGAACCAGGCATGGATGTTCATCGTGCTGGGCGTGGCCCTGCTGGCCGGCGCCATCGGGCTCAGCCTCGAATCGACCGCCACCGGGCCAGCCGCGGCGGCACCTCCGCCCCACCCGGCCGTCCCGGCTGTCCCGCCGGCGCCCCCGGCGCCGTCGTCCGCGCCGACCGTCCGGGATGAGGAGCCCAACGACCGGGATGCGGAGCCGAACGACCGGAAGTGACCGCCGGCCCCGGCCCGTCGGCCGGGAGCCGGATCTCACCGAAGCGGACGGACGGGACGGGCCGCGCCCCGCTGCGGTCCTCCGGCTGCAACCCGCGACGGTTCCTCCTGGCGCACCGTCAGGGCATTCCGCAGGAGGGCGACGGCGCGTTCCGGGATGGTCCCCGACCCAGCGAATACAGTCCCCCGGCGGCGAGCCGGCACTGTCAGGGCAGCACCACGGCTACCGGATCACGTCGCTCGAAAGCCGAATGACCGTCCGCGCAGGCGTCGCTCGACTGCGCACGTAGGTCCTCCGCCACACCGGACACCCGGGCACGGCGGTGGCTCGACCGCGCAATAGCCTGCGCCTGTGACCCACAACCGCAGCCAGACCGGCCATCCCCGCCCTGCCGAGCTCCCTACCTGTCAGACGCTGCTGGAGAACACGGACTGGGCGTCGCTGGCCACGGCATGCGGAACGGGCGAGTCCCTGCCCGCGGCGCTGACACGCCTGACCGACCCCGACCCGGCGGCCAGGCAGTCCGCTCTCCGGGACGTGCTCGGGGCCGTGACCCACCAGAACAGCATCTACGAGGCCACCGTCCCGGTGGCGCTGTACGTGGCGGCAATACTCGATCATCCGGTCCTCGTGGCAGGCTGCTCATCCCCCGACGCCGGGACGACCCACAACGGCCCGACCCTGGTGCCGCTGCTCGGCTGGCTCGGCGACACCGCCCGTGACGCCGACGACGAGTGCGTCGCCCTGGGCAGACACCATTGCGGGGAGGACTTCCTCGACGAGTACGAGGAGATGCGTGCGTTCCGGGACGCGCGCCCGGCGATCTTCTCCGCTGTTCGCACCTTCCTCGGCCACGGAAACGCCCACATTCGCCACGCGGCGCTGGTCGCAGCCATCCCCCTCGTCGAGCACCCCCTCCTTACCGAGCACCGGGCCGACCTTGCGAGGCACGCCCGGCGCCTGCTGGCCCTCAGTACCGACAGGCACCAGCGGGACCGCGTCCTGGAGGCGATGAAGGCATGGGGCCACGACACCAGCAGCATGGAGAACGCGTCCGACACGGCCGCCCGCGAACACTACGCGCGCCTCAGAGCCGCGCGAGCCGCTGCGGACGGCAACTGGTCCGGTGGCAGCTACAGCGACGAGCCGCCGTTCTGACCCGCGCCCGACAGCGACCCACCAGGTACCCCGGCCCCAGGACCACGGTAAGTACCCGGACGCGGCTGCGGGTGGGCTCGGGGCTCACGAGCGGTGAACTCGGCGGCACCCGGCGGTCTGTCGGTCGCGATCGGCATCATGGGCGGCGGCAGGTCTCAGGTGTCTTCAGAGGAGCGACCATGGCGTTCAAGACCGATGTCGCCGAACGGGACGAGTGGTCCTATGCGCCGGCTGTCGGTGTCGGACCGCTCCGGTTCGGTATGACCGTCGCCGACGTGGTCGAGGCGGCTGCGGCACTCGGCCGGACGAAGGTCGGCGAGTGTGCACGGGACCACGCGCTCTTCTCGCCGACGTGGAAGGTCGACGTCCACCGTCGCGGGGTTGCTCCTTCGCTGCCTGCCGTCACGGCCTATGTGAGCCGAGCCGTGGGCCTGTTCTGCGTCGCCGCCGACGCCGTGAACGCTCCCCAGGTCACCCACAACGGAATCCCGCTGGTCGGGAGGGACTTCTCGGAGTTGGAGCGCGACACCGTCGCCTATGCCGAGGCCACGGACGAGTACGTTCGCTACACGCCCGAGGGCTACGCGGGGCCGGATGATCCCGGGGTCCTCCTGCGCGGGCAACTGGTCGGGCAGGTCCTCCGATCGCGTCCGCTGTTCATGGTGACGCGCGACGGTGCGAACACCGAATGGGACTCGATGCCCTCCGAGGAGTACCGCTTCAACGTCTCGCCCACGGCCTGACGTGGTGCGCCTCATGGCACCCGGCGCTCCGTGAGTGCCGCGCACACGGGCGGAACCGGAGCAGTACCCACACCCCCGAAGGCCGTGGAAGGCTCTCCGGCGGCGGTCGTGTGCATCGCCCCGGAGCACCGTGAGGACTGCTGGAATGCGAGAATCCGCCGCCGTCGGCGGTGCCCTGTGTCTGATGCGTTTCCTGCCGCTGCTGGACGTGCTCGCGTCGCCGGTTCGTCGGCCGGTCGACGACGTCATCCGTGGTTGCCTGCACTCCGGCGGCATCGCGGACGGCGTGCTGATCAGCCTCGACGAATACTCCGAGGCCCGCGGCCCGCGGCAGGACTTCGACCGTCCCGACTACTTCGAGCAGACCATCGCCGACATTGCCCTGCTGACGGCCGGCGCCGGACGGACACGCTCGTTCTCCGCGAACACGAGTGCCAACGAGCGGGCGGTCGAGATGTGGGACGTCCTGGCCCGATTGATGAACGAGCGGACGCAGGGGTCGACTCCCTCGGTCATCACGGACTTCGCGGAACGTGAGCGCTGCGCCCAACGCGAGGACGAGCAGGCGCTGGCCGTGAGGGAACACGACCCGACGGCGGTCACGCGGCGCGCCGATCAGCTGGCCTCGGCGGTCGCCGCGACGACGGCCGAGCTGTCGAAGGTGTCGGCGGCACTCGGCTGGCGGCCCTCCGGGCCCTGCGGTCCGCCGTGCACCTGGCCCGTCTGCGCGCCGGCGGCGGCCGACTGCGTGCGCCACCGCCCGTTCCGGCCCCAGCAGACCCTGGCCGCCCGGCTCCGGCGCAAACCCGGTGCGGAGCCAAGACCGTGGTACGTGATCTCCCTCCACTTTCTGGCGGACGACGACGAGCCGTTCGAGTTCGTCACGGAGGTCGGGGCGGACGGCTACGAGGTGCGCAAGGTGGCTCAGTACGTGGACGGCCGACTCGTCCGCGTCGATCGGGACCACCCGCTGCAGGGGCCCGGTCGAGCTCGGGTCGGAGCCCGTTCCGTCATGGACGGAGCTCGCGGACGCCGAGGACGTGCACGTCGAGGAGGCGTCCGCGGAGTTCTTCGAACGACGCTGGCAGGAGGCGCTCACGGGCTTCATCGGGGGGTACCACCCGTCCGGGACTTGACGTGATGTCACGGCCTGACCGGTGGGCACCCACGGTGTGGTGCCGCCTACGCGTCGGCGAGCCTGCGTCTGGCGTCATCGTGTGTGGCCGCCGGGGGCGTATCGGCTCCAGGTTCCGCCGGTCTCGGTGACCGGGCGGATGGTGGTCCTGCCGTGGTGGCCGAGGCCCTGGGCGACAACGAGTGCGGGGGGTCGGGTATTGGCCTGCCGTGCAGCGTCCGCACCACCTGGGCAGGACCACCGCGGTACGGCGCGCGGTCCGGTGTTCAGCCGGCCCTGCCGGCGCGGCCGTGGCGGGCGTAGCGGCCCGGGGGGATGCCGAGGACGCGCTTGAAGTGGCGGGTGAGGTGGGACTGGTCGTAGAAGCCTGCGGCGGTGGCGACCTCGCCGGGTGGGCGGCCGGAGAGCAGCAGTCGGCGGGCGAGGTCGACGCGGCGGGACATCACGTACTGGTGGGGTGCGATGGCGAACGCGGCGCTGAACGCCCGCACCAGGTGGGCGGGGTGTGCGTGGAGCAGCGTGGCTGCGCGGTCCAGGGTGAGGTGGTCGAGCAGGTGCGCGTCGAGGAGGTCGCGCAGGTCGTGGGCGACGCCGCGGGCCGGCGGGCCGGCGGTGGCGGCCGAGCCGGGGCGCAGGTGCTCGCGCAGGCGCTCGCCGATCAGGGCGAGCCGGCTCTCGGCCTCGAGTTCGTCGCCGGCGTCGGCGAGGGCGGTGTGCAGTTGGCCGACGCGTCTGCGCAGCACGGGGTCGGTGAGGTCGGGGCCGTCGACGGCGGGGCCGATGAACCGTGCGTCGAGCTGCGTCGTGTCGAGGTAGAGCACCCGCTTGCGGAAGCCGTGGGCGGTGGCCGGTGAGCCGTTGTGCGGGACCTGCGGCGGGAGCAGGCTGACGGTGTCGTCCGGGGTGCCGCGTTCGTGGCGGTCGAGGTCGTAGCGGACGGCGCCGTCGTCGACGATCAGCACCGTCCAGGCGTCGTGGACGTGCATGGGGTACGCGTGGTCGGTGAAGTGGGCGTGGAGGACCTCGACGACGCCCGGGACGGCCGGGCGCCAGGCAGCGACCTCCTGTTTCGGCGGCATGCAAAGAACGTACAAGACGGCGCGCCTGGGCGACCTGCAGTCTCGTGGCATGAGAACCGACCAGACCGTTGCCCCGGCCGCGACCGCATCGGCGGCGCCGGCGCCCGGGGGCGCACCCGTCCGTTTCGACACGAAGATCGCCGTCCTGCTGCGTGAGGACCTCGAACCGTGGCAGCGGTTGAACGTGACCGCCTTCCTGGTGAGCGGGCTCGGCACGGTCTCGCCCGAGGTGGTGGGCGAGCCCTACGCGGATGCCGACGGCGTCGCCTACCTGCCGATGTTCCGCCAGCCGGTGCTGGTCTTCGAGGGGACGAAGGAGCTGATGGCCGCCGCCCACGGGCGTGCACTGTCGCGTTCGCTGCCCAGTGCGGTGTTCACCTCCGACCTGTTCGCCACCGGGAACGACCGGGACAACCGGGCTGCGGTGCGGGCCGTGGCCACCGACCGGCTCGACCTGGTCGGACTGGCGGTCCACGGGCCGCGGAACGCCGTGGACAAGGTCCTCAAGGGCGCCCGCATGCACCCCTGACGGGCGGGCCGGGCGCGGCGGCGGCGGTCCCGGCCGGCCGCGTGCCCTCCCCCGGCCTCCGGTGGCGGCCGGTGCGGCGTCGGTCGTCGCCGTCCGCTGCTTGATCCGTGACCGGGCGTCAGCGAGGATGCGGAGTCGGCCGATCGCAGGGGGAGGCATCGTGGGTCTGGGAACGGTGGCGGTGACGGGTGCCGCGGGGACCATCGGGTCCGTCGTGCGCGAGGTGCTTCGGCGCGAGGCGGGGCGGGTGGTCCTGGTCGACCGGGTGCCGCTGCGGCCCGAGGCCGACAACGAGGAGGCGCACTGCGTCGACCTGCGGGACGCGGCGGCCGTGGAGTCCGCGCTCGCGGGCGCCGACCGGGTACTGCACCTGGCCGGGATCCCGGACGAGGCGCCGCTCGCGGACCTCCTCGACGTCAACGTGCTCGGCACCCACAACGTTCTGGAGGCGGCGCGGCGTCTGGGCATCGAGAGGGTGGTGCTGGCGGGCAGCAACCGGGTGACCGGTTTCCATCCCGTCGGCCGTCGAACGGGGCCGGACGAGCCTGTCCGTCCGGACGGGCTGTACGGGGTGAGCAAGGCGGCGATCGAGGCGCTCGGGCGGCTGTACGCCGACAAGTTCGGCCTGTCCGTGATCTGTCTGCGCATCGGCAGTTTCGAGCCCGCGCCCACGGAGGCCCGTCACCTGGCGACCTGGCTGAGCCCGCGCGACGCCGTCGGCTACGTACGGGCCGCGCTGACCGCACCGGCCGCCGTCTGCTTCGCCACCGTGTACGCGGTCTCCGCCAACACCCGCCGTTTCTGGGAGCTCCCCGATCCGGCGGTCCTGGACTACACGCCCGTCGACGACGCCGAAGCGTACGCCGCCGGCATTCCGGGGGCGGACCTTCCGGTGGACCCGGCGGCGCCCCAGGGCGGGGTCTACGCCTCGCCCGGGTTCACGCTCCGCTACCTGGGGCGCTGACCGCGCCTCCGTACGCCGACCACCGTGGGCGGCTCACCGGGCACCGAGGCGGCGGCCGAGCTCCCGAAGGTAGTCGTCGCCGTAGGCGTCCGCGACGTCGGCGAGGTCGATCATCGGCGGGAGGTCGGCCGTGGGCTGCCGTTCGGCGAGGAACACGGCGGTCTCCGCCACGATGCGCTCCTCGTCGGTGGGGGCCAGGTGCAACTGGTCCACGGTCGACTCGCTGGCCCGGATGCGGGAGAGGACCGCGTCGTCCGGGGTGGGGAAGCGCACGAGGTACTCGTGATCACCGAGTGGTTCGATCCCGATGTCCGCGATCATGGTTCTGTCCCTCTCCCTCTCCGGGCCGGTCCGTCGTCGCAGCACTGCGGCCGGCCCCGCACGGCGCCTGCCCCGGGCCTGCGGGCCCGCGGACACCGTAGTCCCGGCACCGGCACTCCGCCCGCCGAGCCACCCGGGCGTGGCACCGATCGGCCGCCCAGTCCCCCGAACGGCCCCTCCCGGGCCGCCGGCCGGCTCGACCCTCCCGGTCCGCCCCGACGCGCCCGGTCCGGCGGGCCGACCGGGCCATCACCTCCGGCGGCCGTACGTCGGACGAGCTGTTGGCGGAGCGGCGGGTGGTGCAGCCGACCGTCGTTCAGCGTCCGCAAGGTGAGGGCCGACGGCGGGCCGGGGACCGGGAGGTGCTGGCTGCGATCGTGTTCGTGGCGACCTCAGGCTGCACCTGGCGCCAGCTCCCGCCGATCTTCGGGGCCTGTTGGCAGACCGTGCACCGGCGCTTCGCACAGTGGAGCCGCGCCCGGGTGTGGGCCCGGCTGTATCGGGTTGCCCTGGACGAGCTCGGTGCCCAGGGGACGCTGGACTGGTCGCGGTGCGCCATCGACTCGGTGAGCATCCGCGCCCTCAAAGGGGGCCACTGACCGGACCGAATCCGACCGACCGTGGCAAGAACGGGGCGAAGATCCACCTGATCTGCGACCGCAACGGGCTGTCGATCTCGCTCGCCATCTCCGGAGCTAACCTGCACGACAGCCAGGCCCTGGAACCGTTGGTGTTCGGCATCCCGCCCATCCGTTCCCGCCGGGGACCGCGCCGACGCCGCCCCCGCCAAACTGCACGGCGACAAGGGCTACGACTACGACCATCTGCGGCGATGGCTGCGCTCCCGCGGCATCGTCCCGCGGATCGCCCGACGAGTCATCGAGTCCTCCCAACGCCTGGGCCGCCACCGCTGGGTCGTCGAGCGCACCATGTCTTGGCTCTACGGATGCCGCCGCCTACACCGCCGCTACGAGCGCAAGGCCGAGCACTTTCTCGCCTTCGCCGGCATCGCGGCGGCCCTCATCTGCTACCGCCGCCTCACCGCCCCACCCAGGTGATCTCCGGACGGAGCCTCGGCAGTGCCCACGGCTCCAGAGCACCGCTGACCAGATCGGCCAGGAACTGAACAGCCCCACCGGTGTAGTGCCACCAGTCGCCGTTGCGTGAGGCGACAGTGACGGTCCAGGCCTCAGGCCCAGCAGGAGTGGTGGTCCACAGGAAGAAGTCCCCCTGGTTGGAGACGGCCCAGGGAAGCAGACCACCCGAAGCGGGATAGGGGTGCATCGGCACAGCCAGATCGGCGTCCTCGCACCATTCGGCGATGGTCTCCAGTTCCTCGTGGGTCCCGTGCACCCACCCCACTTCATCGCCCGGCACCGGGCGGCTGACGCACATGAAGTCGCTCAGCTCGAACCTCGGGTAGTGCTCGCAGAGCAGCTTGTAGTCGGCGGGCAGAGCCGTCCCCAACTCGCCTTCCAATTGGCACCAGTCGACGCTTTGAGGTGCCGGCCGACGGCGGGATGCAAGGCCGGGCACTGCCCGTTCAAGCTCCACAATCGCCTCATCGGGGCCGACCAGACGGCGACGCGGTGCCTGGGTGCCAACGAGATCATCCACACGAGCAGACTGCCACAGCGGCACTACGCCAACGCGGTCACCCCGCAGGCCTGCCCGCCGGGGCTGGAATCCAGGTCGTGACCTTCACCGTCAAACGGTCCGTGGACGGTTCCGCACCTGGGAGGGACGCAGCACGGACGGCGGCCTACGGCCCCATGGGCGCCCGCCGGGCTCTGACGCGGGAGCCGGTCAGCTCCCGTCCACGGCGGGGGCCTTCTCGTCGTCCGCGGCATCGGCCATCACCAGGCCGGAACTGACGGCCTGCCTGCCGTCTGTCCCGAGGCGCCGGAGGTGGGCCCACCGGTCCAGCTGGGTACATGCCCAGGTGGGGTCGTACGCAGCGGTGGGAAGCTGCGGAATGCGTTTGCGGCCGGTCTCGTCCAGTCGGTACGGCTCCTCGAACGCTTTCTTCCACGCCTGGACGGCGGGGGTGAAGCGTTGTTAGGCCTCGTCGGGGCCGATCTCCAGGTATGCCGCGATCTGTTCCCAGGAGCTGCCGCGTTCGAGTTCGTAGATGACGGCCGAGCTGAGAGTCCGTTCGGCCAGTTCGATGAGCTGCCGGGCCTGGCTGGCCCGGCCGCCGAATCCGGTGTCGGCGTCGTTGCCGGTGGCCACCAGCCCCGCGGCACTGTCGGCCACCTCCGTGACGTTGTCGGCGAGGACGAGACGGGCGAGCGCTTCGCGGGTGTATGCGGCTCGGTCGTGGTCATAAGGGGTGGGCTCGCTCATGGCGGAGAGGCTCCCATGCGCAGGTGTTCCACCGATGCCGGGCACGATCAGCGGGCGGGACCGGGCGGTGCCGGTCAGGCTCGGCGGAACCGGTCCTGGGTCGCCCGTTCCGAGGTGGCGACCGGGGTGTACTCGTCGCCGTCCTTCAGGAACCGCGGGAAGGCCTGACAGGGCTGCCCACTGTCGAGCAGGCCGTCGAGAGCCACGTCCGCGCCGTCGCCCGCAGCCGATGCCGGTGGATGCGGCGGATCCGACACATCGTCATCGGTCGCTGGTCCGAGGTTCTCCGGGCCGGGAGGACGCCAGGTTGAACGCGTTCAAATCCTGTGCGATTCTTGCGGCCTGACGAAGGGGGACGTGGGTGGCGGCATCGCCGAGGTGGACGTGGGCGTGCGCCCTGGGGTGGATCGCCGCGCTCGGGGCGGGTCCATGGCTCGGGCGCGCGGTGTGGGAGGACGCCTCGGAGGGCGGGGCGCCGGAGATGCAGTACGTGGCGTGTGCGGCCGCCGCGCTCTTCGTCCTGGGGGTGGTACTGGGTCGGGTCCGGGCGTGGGCTCCGTCCGCGGTGGCGGGGGTCGTGGGCGTGGTGGTCATGACCGCCGCTTCTGGGACGTTCGACGACCCGGCCCGCGGGTTGGGTGACCCGTCAGGGTTCGCGGTGATGATGGCCGCGATGCTCGCCCCGCTGGTCCTGCTCGCCCTGGTGATGGGCGCCTGCATCGGATCGCTCCTCGGTCCGCCGCGCGGGCGCTGAGCCGGGCCCGACCGGTCCGGCATCCCAAGGCCATGGCGGCTCCGGGCCGGGCGGAGTTCACGCCAGGACGACCCGCACGCCTCCCCGGGCCAGGACGTCGAGGACCTGGGCGAACAGGTCGCGGGGGCGGCCGTCCCACGCGAGGCGCCGTGAGAGGTGCTCGCGGGCGGTCGCGGCCTCCCGCCAGACCAGGGTGGCAGGGGCAGTGTGGCCGAAGGTGCCGCGCAGGCAGTCGACGAGGGCGTCCAGGCAGCCGCCGAAGTAGCCGCCCGGCCCGTTCACCGCCTCGCCGAGCGCCAGGTGGAGGCCCGCTTCGTCGGTGACGTGGCGGCCATCGAGTTCGTACGTGCGGCCGTCGAGTTCGTACGTGCGGCCGGCCGGCAGGTCGGGACGGACGCGCCGGCAGGAACGGTCCCGTACGACGTCGAGCCAGACCTCGCGGCGCCGGGTGTCGAGGCCCGCCCAGGCGCCCGGGGCGTCCGGCGGCCCGGCGAGCCACCGTTCGAGGACGGGGCGGGCGTGCACGGGAACGGGAGTGAAGTCCGTCCCGTCGAGTTCGAGGTCGACCAGGTCCGCACCATAGGCGGACGGGTACCAGGCGATGATCCTGGTCCGGAGCGGCAGGTCGGTGAACGGATCGCCGTGGTCGTCGCGTATCTCCAGCGCCGCCTGCTCCAGGTCCAGTGCCTTCCTCGTCCCCTTCATCGGGGCCGCCCGGAGCAGGTCACCCGGGAGGAGCCCCCGCAGGACGAGTGGGGGCGCCGGCCGGTCGGCCGGCAGCACGCGGGTGAACTCCCGGCAGGAGCCCAGCCACCGCTGCCCGTCGTGCACCCGGACCCGGCCCCGGTGCCCCTCGGGCGGCCCGAGGTGGTCGTCGAGACCGGTCAGCACGAGGCTGTCCGCCGCCGGCCGACCCGGGCACTCGGCGTCCTCCACCAGCCAGGGGTCGAGCGTCTCGTCCTCCGGCACCAGCCACACCCGGCTGCCGATCCAGCCCCGCACCTCCGCCTGCGGAGCCCAGCCGAACAACTCGTACGTCGCACGGCGGGGTTCGCCGAACAGCCCGTCCACCTCGGCGCAGACACCCCAGGCGGGGCCGTGCTCCGGCCCGGCCGCCGTGTGGCGGGTCAGCAGCCGGTGGTTCCCGTCCTCGTGCACGGTGGGTATCCTGCCGGGTCCGGCCGCCCGTGGCGACGGCATTTCCCCGGCCCGCGGGACGGACCGGCCCGCCGCCGGACCGTCCGATACCGGACCGTCCCGATACCGGCCCCGGCCGGCCCGGGGTGCGGGCCGGCCGGGGAGTGCGGGCTCAGGCGGTGGGCAGGCCGGCGTAGGCGCGCAGCTCCGTCCGGTCGGCGGGGATGTCCCAGCCGCGCAGGATCTGCAGGAAGTTGCCCCAGCACCAGGTGTCGTCGCCGAGCGAGGCCAGGGTGGTCACCAGGCGCTGCTGGCCGTGGTCCAGCTCGGCGAAGGGCGGCAGGTCGGCGTGCGAGGAGCCGCCGAAGGCCAGGCGGAGGGCGGCGGCGGTGACGGGGAAGGCGGCCGGTCCGGACGCCCGGGCGAGCCCGGTGGTCACGGCGTCGAGGGCTTCGGCCGGGTAGCGGTCGGCGATCTGGGTCAGGGCGAGGGCGGCGTACCCGTTCAGGTCACCGTCCTGGAACGGGACCGCAAGCTCCTCGCCGTCCGGTTCCTCGGCCTCGACGGCGGCAAGTTCGGCGAGCACCGCCGCGTCGACGGCGGCCTCGGCACCGGTGCTGCCGAGCCGGGCCAGGCCGATCGCGGCACCCCAGCGCACCACCGGCTCGTCGGCGGCGAGGAACGGCCGCAGCCGTTCCACGGTGGCCGCGTCGCCGAGCAGTCCGGCCGCGATCAGCGCGGTGGCGGCGACCGCGGGGACCTGCTCGCGGTCGGCGAGGTCCAGCAGCTGCGGCAGGACGGCCGCGGCCTGCTCGGGGAACCAGGCCAGCACGTGGCAGGTCGACGCCCGGACGGCGGGTTCGTCGTCGGACAGCAGTGCGGCCAGCGCGGGCACCTCCCGCGCGACGGCGTCGTAGGCCGCCAGTTCGGCCTCGTAGGCGGCGAGGTGGCGGTCGTAGTCGAAGGTCCTGCGCTGGAACTCGCGGACCCGGCGCTCGCCCTCGTCGGCGGCCCGGGCGACCCAGTCGTCGTACTCGGCCGTCATCGCGGCCGCGCCCTTGGCCCGCAGGTCCTCGACCCCGCGCCGCCACGCCGCGACCGCCACCCCGTCAGGGAGGTGCGCCTCGTCGTAGCCGATCGCCAGGCCCGACATCAGCTCCAGGGCCTGGGCCCGGCCGCGCCGGGAACGGTCGGCGGCCATGCGGGCCAGGAAGGGCACGGCGAAGGCCGAGGCCTGGTAGCGGCTGCCCTGGTGGAAGATGTTGCCGTACAGGGCGTGCAGGGCGCGGCCGCGATTGTCCCGGCCCTTGCCGCACAGGGCGCGGAGCTGGTCGGGGACGTCGCCCGCCGGCCCGTAGGCGTGTTCCAGGGACGCCCAGTCGATGTCGTCCAGTCCTGCGAACACGCTGTCGTTGTTCTCGCTCGTCACGGGCGAGAACCTCTCACACCGCACTGACATGCCGTTCCGCCCGCGGGTCTCCCCCGCGGGCGGTGCGACCGCTGCCGTCAGGGGGTGGCGTACCGGGTCACCTCGATCAGCCGGCACGAGGTCTTGCCGGCGGCCGTGGAGGTGCCCTGCGCCTTCTGGACGCTCTTCTGGTTGGGGGCGAGGCCGTTGGTCGCGGCCATGCCCTCCCCGATGCGGGTGCCGGCACCGTCGAGGAACTCGACCTGCACCATATAGTTCGACGCCTTCGAGCTGTGGTTGGTGATGGTGAGCTCGGCGGACGGCCAGTGCAGGGTCGGGTCCACCGAGCACTTGGTGATCTCGACGTCCTTCGCCTTGTCGCCGTCACCGGCCGGGGCGGGCGCAGCGGCGTCGCCGGCTGCGGGCGGTGCGGCCGCGGACGGCGCGCCGGTGGCGGGCTGGGCGGGGACGGCCGCGGCGGTGGACTTCCGGGTGCTGCTGTCGGCCGGGGGCTCGCAGGCGACGGCGCCGGCGAGCAGGCAGGCGGCGGCCAGGGCGAGGGTGATGGGGCGCATGGGGTCCTCTGTGGAATGAGCGGTGAGGGCCAGAACGTATCGATGTACCGGTCGGTAGAACGACGGGTTCCTGTTCCGTGATGTCCGTGAGACCGGTCGGTGACGGATCGTCAGATTCGGTCATCTTCAGTCACTGGTTGACCGGTCAATCGGACGGCCCGAGCAGGCAGCGGAAACAGCAGGGGCGAGCACGGCGGACAGTCACGAAAAGGGCGTTCTGCTACTCGTCGTAGCCGGTCCCGGGCCGAGTGGCGTCACCCTCCGGGCTGCGGGACCATGGCAGTTGGGGGTATCGGAGCAGCATGGAGGAACCGATGGAGCTCCGGAACGATTTCACGGACGATCAGAAGAAGGTGATCGACGAGGTCACCGCGGAGCTGGAGGATCTGATTCTCGATCAGGTCCGAAAGGCCCATGCAGAGGCACGGGAGAAACTGGCGGCCGCCGGAGTCCATGTCGATCCTGAAGGCCGTTACTGCCACAATTGCCTGAATTCAGCACACCCTTGCGACGGCTACGTCCCGGGCTTCATGGGGCAGTGCAAGAGATACAGCTGCCATCACAGCGATGCCGTCCACAATTATCCGTGCTAGGAGCCCCGAAGCCGGCACGGGCCGCCTCGGCGGCCCTGCGGCGCGATCCTCCGCCGCAGGGCCGCCGTCCGGTCAGCGCTTGGTGATGGCGATGTGACGGATGTTCACGGGCAGGTTCGGGAAGCCGTCGCCGGGGTTGTTCTGGTCGTCCTCGCCCCCCGCGGCGATCTTCTGCAGGACGTCGAGGCCGGCGGTGACCTGGCCGAACGGCGTGTAGTTGGGCGAGAGCTTGGTGTCCTTCCAGACGAAGAAGAACTGGCTGCCGTTGGTGTTCGGGCCGGCGTTGGCCATGGCGACGGTACCGGCCGGGTAGGTGGCGCCCTCCAGGTTCTCGTCCGGGAACGAGTAGCCGGGGCCGCCGCTGCCGGTGCCGGTCGGGTCGCCGCACTGCAGGACGAAGATCCGCTGTGTGGTGAGCCGGTGGCAGTGGCTGCGGTCGAAGTAGTCGTGCTCGGCCAGGAAGCGGAACGAGAAGGTGGTGCACGGGGCCTTGTCGGTCAGCGCCTTGAAGGTGATGGCGCCCTGGCTGGTCCGCAGTGTCGCGCTGTAGGGCTTGGCGGCCTTCTTGGCGTCGAAGACCGGGATGCCCTTGAAGTTGTCGGCCGGGACCGCCGGCGTGTAGCTGCAGGCGGTGGCCGCCGTCTGGGTGGCGGCGGCCGGCAGGGCGACCGCCGCGGTGCTGGACAGGGCCATCGGCAGGGTGATCAGGGCGGTGAACAGGGCCCAGGTCTTGCGCTTCACGTGGCAGCCTTCCGGGTGGAGTTGGCGCGGACCCGTCATTCATGCCCGCCCGGACGGCACCCATGCACCGCCCTGGTGTGCACCCATGACCTTGAGGACGCGCCGTGGTCGTCAGGAGGCCGGCGGGGTCCGGTCGGCGGGCAGGCCGGACCGGGTGAGGACGGTGGCGAGGCTGTGGTGGTCCTCGTCGGCGACGATCCGGCCGTGGGCGTCGAGGTCGAGGCGGGTGGTCATCGGCACGGCGAAGGCTTTGGGCGCGGCCTTGAGGTGGCCGGCCTGGACCGCCTCGACGGTGATGCGGCTGCCGTGGCGGTGGGTGGTGCGGACGGTGACGTGCACGTCGGCGATCAGGCTGTCCGCGCGGGCCTTCCAGCCGGAGATCTCCTGGCGGCCGCGGAAGGTGATGCCCACGGCGAGGTCGGTGTAGGTGCCGTCGACGGTGAACAGGGCGCCGAGTGCCTGCGGGTCGGTGCCGTTCCAGGCGCAGGCCCAGGCGGCGGCGATCCTCGGCAGGTGCCCTTCGGTGCCCTGCGCGGCGGGGCGATGGCGGCGGCGATGCCCTGGAGGGCGCGGCCGGCGATCAGCACCCGGCGGTGGCCGAGCAGGTCGCCGGCCCGGTCGCCGGCCCGGTCGCCGGCCGGCAGCAGCGCGGCGAACGCCAGGCCGTAGGCGATGACCACCCGGGTGGTGCCGCCCTCCGACAGGCCGACGCCGGTGCGGATCTGCGGCAGGGCGACGTTCACGATCGGGGTGGCGAGCACGGCGGTGAACTGCGCCCCGGCGAGCACCGCGAGGACGGCCTTGGGCCTGCGGGTGGGCGGCATCCGCCCCTGGGGTGTTCCGTCCGGCTGTGTGCGGGGGGAGGTTCATGCCGCACAGCGTGCTGCCGGGCGGTGTCCACCCTCCGGGTCCGGCAGGAGCGGGGACTGTCCACTCCTGTCCGGACCTGTCCACCCGCCGGTCGCGCGCCGGACGCCCGTGGTGCCGGCGGGTGCAGGCGGGTGCCGTGCGGGGGTCAGCCGGCCAGGCTGCCGACCACCTTGGTCGGGCTGATGCGCAGGACGACCCGCAGGACCTCGGCGGGCAGGTCGAGGTACTCCTGGCCGGCGCCGGGGCCCTCGTACTGTTCGGCGAGGGCGGCCGCGAGGGCGCGGCCGGTGTCCTCGGTGACGGTGGCGAGCCCGCGGATCTCGGCGTAGCGGTCCGGGTCGGCGGGGTCGTACACGGTGAGGCTGGCGCGGGGGTCGCGGCGCAGGTTGCGTTCCTTGCGGCGGCCGGCCGCGGTGGAGACGAGCAGGTCGTCGCCGTCGCGGCCGACCCAGACCACGGAGGTCTGCGGGGCCCCGTCGGGGTTGAGGGTGGCGAGGACGGCGGGGATCGGCGCGTCGATCAGCGCCCGGACGGATTCGTTCAGCTGGGTCGTCATTCGGGCGAGGCTACCTGGCACCCGGTCAGGTCCCCGTCGGGGTGGGGTCAGCCGCGGGTGAAGGTCCCGAGGCCGTCGTGGTTGAACTGCTCGACCACCGCCGAGGTCGCCCGCCCGTCGGGGCCGACGGTGAAGGTGACCCCGGAGAGGCCGACGGCGTTCTCCCCGCGGGTCTGGAAGCTGAACACGTCGCCGTCGTAGTGCTGGAGCGGGAACTGCAGGTTGTCCGGTCCGAGGCTCATGACCAGCCTGCCGTCCCGCGAGGTGACGGTCATCGGCCCGAAGTACCCGTTGGTGTAGGTACCCAGGTAGGCGGAGTCCGGCTTGGCCGGGGCGGCGCCGGCCGGGGGCTTGGTGTAGTCGGTCGGCGAGACCTGGCCCCCGGCGGCGGCGGGCACGACCTTGCCCATGAAGCCCAGCCAGTCCACCGTCTCGTGGCCCTCCTGGGCGACGTCGAAGAACTCCTCGGCCACCGCCTCCGGGACGCCGATCGGCTGGCCGTTGGTCAGCACGACGATCCCGAGCTGCTCGGAGGGCAGCAGGGTCACCACGGTCGCCGCGCCCAGGTCGAACGCGCCGGAGTGGTTCAGCCGCAGCCGGCCGTGGGAGTCGTAGTTGACGTTCCAGCCGAGGCCGTAGAAGCCGGCGTTGCCCGCGGGGGCGTGCGGCGGGTTGGAGACGATGTGCGGCAGCCGGGTCTCGTTCAGCGCCGCGGCGTCGACGATCTGCCGGCCCTCGAACGATCCGTCGGCGAGTTGCAGCCGCATCCACCGGGTGAGGTCCTGCGCGGTGGAGCTGACCCCGCCGGCGGGGGCCTGCGGGTCCGGGTTCTGGGTGGTGCTGACCTGCCAGCCGGAGTCCGTCCGCACGTGCGGCGTCGCCTTGTTCGCGGCGCTGTCGTAGGCGGAGCGCAGCGAGCTGGTGGAGTTCATCCCGAGCGGCTTGTAGACGACGTCCGCCGCCAGGTCCTCCCAGGCCACGCCCTTGGCCTTGGCGACGGCGACGGCCGCCTCGGTCAGGCCGTAGTTGGTGTAGGCGTAGCTGGCCCGGAACGGTGCGAGTTGGTGGTCGCGCAGGTGCTGCAGGATGTAGTCGCGCTGGTAGCCGAGGTCCTCCAGCAGGTCGCCGGCGTGGTCGGGCAGTCCGCTGCGGTGCGAGAAGAGGTCGGCGATCGTCACGTGGCTGCTCACCCACGGGTCGGCCAGTGCGAAGCCGGGGTCGTGGGCGGCGATCGGGTCGTCCCACTTCACGGTCTTCTGCCCGACCGCTCCGGAGACCACGGTCGAGCCGATCGGCTTGGAGAGCGAGGCGAGCTGGAAGACGGTGTCCGGGTCGACCGTCTCGGGCGAGCCGAGCCGGCGGACTCCGTAGCCCTTCAGGTGGACGACTTTGTCCTTGTACACGATGGCGACGGCCGCGCCCGGCACGCCCGTCTTCGCCATCGCGTTCCGCACGTAGCCGTCGATCTGCGCCACCGCGGCGGAGACCTGCCGGTCCGTCAGCTGCGGCGGCGGCTGCGCCGGGGGTGCGGACGCCGGGGCGGACGAGGGGCTCGGTGCGGGTGCGACCACCGGGCCGTTCGCCGGCCCGGCGGTGCAGCCCGCGAGGAGCACTCCGGCCAGCAGCGGCACGGCCGCGCGCGACCCGGGCCCGGTGCCCGTCCGGCCACCGTGACGAACCATCGACCACTCCCCTCGTCCGGGCGGCGCGGCCCCGGTGCGGCGGCGCCACCACGCGAGTATTGGTCGGCGCGGGGCCGCCGCGGGTGCCGCCGCGCGCCGGGGCGCGCGCAATCCACCCGTCCAGCGGCGGCGGGCGGCGGCTCAGTAGTGCGGGTTGGACAGGTGGACGCCGAGGCTCTCCAGGCCGGACAGGAAGACCTCCACGCCGACCGCCGCCAGCAGCAGGCCGAGCAGCCGGGACAGCACTTCCAGCACGGTTCCGTGGGTGCGTTGCAGCAGCGGCGCGAGCAGCAGGACGCACACGCAGTCGATGACGATCACCAGGACGTACATGCCGGCGACGGTCGTCCGCCACCCCCAGGTGTTCTCGTCGAGCGAACCGAGCAGCTCCGCCGTCACGGCGAGCGGGCTGACGATGTACGGGAGCAGCAGCTCCCGGACCCCTTCGAACATCGGGTGGAGCGAGTCCTCGTCCTCCTCCTCGCCCTCGCCGAGGTGGATGCCCATGACGAGGGCGACGGCGTAGATGAAGAAGATCACCCCGCCGGCGAGTTGCAGGGACTGGTCCGAGACGTGGAAGAACGAGGTCAGGACCTCGGCCGTGTAGGCCATCAGGATGCCGACCGCCGCCGCCAGCAGCGAGCTGACCATCGTCAGCCGGCGCATCTGCCCGATCGTGCGGGTGCGGCTCAGCCGGGCGAACGCGATCAGCACCTTCTGCGGGCCGATGACCGCGAAGAAGGTCACGAAGGCGGTGACGGTGGTCAGGTCGCGCATCCCCTCATCATCGGGGGCGCCTGCCCGCCGCCCGGCACGACGCGCCTGGCACGTCGTGCC
>NZ_BAAALD010000086.1:8820-33442 GCF_039528095.1 Kitasatospora arboriphila | reverse complement strand
CCCCGCAGCCCGGCGGGTCCTGGGAGGAGTGCGTCTACGACTACGACCTGTCCGCGCCGCAGCGGCCGCCGCCCCCCCCCCCCCCCCCGCCGCCCCCGCCCGCGGCTCCGCCGCGCCCGCCGGCCGCGCCGCGCGGCGGGTACGGCTACCCGCCGCCGCAGGGTGCCCCGGCGCCCGCGCCGTCCGGCTACCAGCCGCCCAGCCTGGAGAAGCAGGGCTTCGACCGGCCGGCCCCGGCGCCGTTCGCCGAGCCCGACGGCTACGAGCGGACGGGCCCGGTCTACGCCGACCCCGCCGGCGGCCCGGGCAGCGACGGCTTCGGGACGTCCTTCCGGCTGGCCCCGCCCGGGCCCGGCCAGCAGGCGCCGCACGGCCAGCCGGGCCCGCACGGTCCGCAGGGCCACCCCGGCGCCGGTCCGGCCGCCCCGCCGCCCCCGCCCGTCCGCACCCAGTGGATCGCGGTGGTCAGCGCCGACCGGGACTACTTCGCCGACATGATGGCGCGCAGCGGCCCGGACGCGTCGGGGCTGTTCTTCCCGCCGTACTGCCCCGAGCGGCGCATCCCGCTGACCGGCCGCGGCCAGCTGCGGATCGGCCGGCGCAGCCAGCAGCGCGGCACCGTGCCGGAGATCGACCTGTCGGTGCCGCCGGAGGACCCGGGCGCCTCGCACCTGCACGCCATGCTCGCCGAGCAGCCCGACGGCAGCTGGGTGCTGGTGGACCAGGACTCGACCAACGGCACCACGATGAACGGCGGCGCCGACCCGGTGCCGCCGCACACCGCGATCCCGCTGAACGACGGCGACCGGATCCACATCGGCGCCTGGACGACCATCACGCTGCACCGCGCCCGACGGGTTTTTCCGGGGTTTTGCCTGGTAACCACCACCGCACCGGCACGGAACCGCCTAATGTCATGCACCATGACTGCAGCTATATCCGCCGACGGAATACGGAAGCGGTACGGGGACGTCCAGGCCGTCGACGGTGTGTCACTCACCGTCGAGGCGGGCGAGTTCTACGGGATTCTCGGACCGAACGGGGCCGGTAAGACCACCACTCTGGAGATCCTGGAGGGGATCCGCGAGCCCGACGAGGGCCGCGTCGAACTGCTGGGGCTCAAGCCCTGGCCGCGCAACACCGCACTGCTGCCGCGCATCGGCGTGCAGTTCCAGGCGTCGTCCTTCTTCAACCGGCTGACCGCCCGCGAGACGATCCGCACCTTCGCATCCTTCTACGGCGTGGGCCCGAAGCGGGCCGACGCCATGCTGGACAAGGTCGGCCTGGCCGACTCCGCCGCCGTCCAGACCGAGAAGATGTCCGGCGGCCAGGCGCAGCGCCTGTCCATCGCCTGCGCACTCGTCCACGACCCGGAGCTCGTCTTCCTGGACGAGCCCACCACCGGTCTCGACCCGCAGGCCCGCCGCAACCTCTGGGACCTGCTGCGCGACATCAACGCCGAGGGCCGCACCGTCGTCCTCACCACCCACTACCTCGACGAGGCCGAGGTGCTCTGCGACCGGGTGTCCGTGATGGACCACGGCAAGGTGCTCAAGACCGGCGCACCGGCCGCACTCGTCCGGGAGATCGACGACACCGTCCGGATCAGCGTCGAGTCCGGGCTGCTCGCCGCCGACACCGCCCGCGAGCTGTTCACCGCGGCCGGCGCCGAACTGGCCGGCCTGGAGGACGACGGCGTCTCGCTGTCGGTGTCGACCCGCGTCCCGGCACCGGTGCTGTCGGTGCTCGCCGAGCAGAACGCGCTGCGGGGCCTGGAGGTCCGCGGCGCCACCCTGGAGGACGTCTTCCTCCGCCTGACCGGACGGGAGTACCGGGCATGACCGCGACCGCCCCCACCGCGACCGAGCGCGAGCCGGCCGCCCCGGCCCCCGAGGCGCCGGAACGCGCCAGCGCCTTCGTCGGACTCGCCCGGGTCATGCTGCTGGGCTTCGTCCGCGACCGCGGCGCGCTCTTCTTCACCCTGCTGATGCCGCTGATCTTCCTGCTGATGTTCGGCACGCTCTTCAAGAGCGCGGGCGCCCCGCACGTGAAGGTCGCCCAGGTCGGCGCCGTCCAGGTGCTCGACTCCGTGCAGGGCGAGGACCGCAAGGAACTGGAGAAGGTCCTCACCGTCACGAAGATCGACGACGAGGCCGCCGCCCTGGAGAAGGTCCGCAAGGGAGACATCGACGCCCTCGTCGAGCAGGGCCCGAACGGCCAGGTGGTGGTCCGCCACAGCGCCGCCGACCCGGTCAAGGCCGGCAGCGTCCAGGCGATCGTGGACAACCTGGTGAAGGCCGCCAACCAGGCCGCGTCCGGCAAGCCGCCGGCGTTCACCATCGCCTCCGTCCAGGTCGAGGACCAGTCGCTCAAGCCGATCCAGTACCTCACCCCGGGCCTGCTCGGCTGGGCCATCGCCTCCGGCGCGGTCTACGGCGCCTCCTTCACCCTGATCAACTGGCGCACCAAGCGGGTGCTGCGCCGGCTGCGGCTCGCCCCGGTCTCCATCCCGGCGGTGATCGGCGCCCGGGTCGCGGTGAACTGCGTGATCGCCCTCGCCCAGACGGCGATCTTCCTGACGATCGCCACCACGCCGTTCTTCGGGCTGAAGCTCAGCGGCAACTGGTGGCTGATCGTCCCGCTGGTGCTCTGCGCCACCATCGCCTTCATGTCGATCGGCCTGCTCACCGGCGGACTCGCCAAGACCGAGGAGGCGGCGAACGGCATCAACCAGCTGATCATCCTGCCGATGTCCTTCCTCGGCGGCGCGTTCATCCCGCTCGACGGCAGCCCGGGCTGGCTGCAGACCGTCTCCAAGGTCTTCCCGCTGCGCTACCTGGTCACCGCCTCGCAGTCGGTGCTCAGCCGCGGCGGCGGCGTCATGGACGCGCTGCCGGCGATGGGCGGACTGCTGGCCTTCTCGGCCGTGCTCTGCCTGATCGCCTGGCGCTTCTTCAACTGGGACGACGTGTAGTCGGTGAGTGACGCAACGCCCCGGGCCGTGCCCGGGGCGGCGGGGGTCGTAGGCCGGAAGACCGGTGTACGGCCCCCGCGGCCGTCTGCGACCATGGTCGGGTGAACGAGATCCCGCAGAGCACGCTTTCCGAGGAGACCTTCTTCGACGCGGTCGGCGGCGAGGCCACCTTCCGCCGGCTGGTGCACCGCTTCTACCAGGGCGTCGCCACGGACGAGCTGCTGCGGCCGATGTACCCCGAGGAGGACCTCGGCCCGGCCGAGGAGCGCTTCGCCCTCTTCCTCATGCAGTACTGGGGCGGGCCCCGGACGTACAGCGAGGAGCGCGGCCACCCGAGGCTGCGGATGCGCCACGCCCCGTTCAAGGTGGACCGCGCCGCCCACGACGCCTGGCTGCGGCACATGCGCACCGCCCTCGACGAGCTGGACCTGCCCGAGGACGCCGAGCGCCAGCTCTGGGACTACCTGACCTACGCCGCCGCCTCGATGATCAACACCGCGGGCTGAGCGGGGCCGGCCGCGCCGCCTCAGCGCAACGGGCTCAGGCCCAGGCCCGCGCCCGGCGCGGCCGCGCTGCGGACGGCGACCGAACCGGCCGGCGCGCTCAACCGCAGCCAGCAGCCCGCACGGTGCACCGTCAGTGGCACCGCGGGCCGCAGGAAGCCGATCACGTAGGCCGCGTGCGCGGCACGCAGCGGAAGCTCCGGCACCGCACCCAGCGGGCGCGACCAGATCTCGTCGGCCAGCGCGTCCAGCACCTGCCGCGAACGGTGGTGCTCCGGGACCTCCTCGCTGCGGCGGCGGAACTCGCCGACCGCGGCGGACACCTCGGGCAGCACCTCGAAGGCCTGCGGCTCGGCGATCAGCCGCCAGCCGGTGCGGGGCGGCAGCAGACCGGCCCACGCCGGGCCGGTGACCGCCGGCGGCACCACGACGCTGCCGGCCTCCGCGTCCACGGCCTCCAGCAGCTGCCCGGCGGAGACGGTGGTGTCCGCCCCGTCCGTCGGACCGGCCAGGCGCGCGGTGCGGACGGCGATCGCCCCGGCGGTGCCGAGCGGGAGCCGGCCGAACACCGCCAGGACACCGCCGGACTCCGGGCCGGGCACGGCCTGCAGGCGGACGGCGGCGGCGCGGTCGAAGCGCAGCAGCCGGCGCAGGAACGCGGCGAGGTCCGCCGCCCCGCCGCTCTCGGCGAGGAGGAGTCCGACGGGCCGACCTGTCACGGGGATGCTGCTCACGTCGCTGGTACCGCCCGGCTCAGGCCACGGCCACGGCGGCCGGCACGGCGTCCATGAAGCGGGAGAGGAACTCCCGCTCGACGGGGCTGATCCGGCGCGGCCGGCCCTCGGCCAGGTCGTAGGGGACGACGACGGTGGACGCCTTGACGTAGACCGTCTCGGTGCCGTCCGCCGCGGTGTCCTTGATCTCGTAGGACACGGTGAGCGAGGCGCCGCCGATCTTGGTGACCCAGGTCTCGATCGTCACCGGGGCGGGGCGGTGCACCAGCGGCTTCTTGTACTCGATCTCGTGGCGCGCCACCACCGAGCCGCCCGCGAACTCCCCCGCGCCGGCCTCGGCGGCCTGGGTGAACATGAAGTCGATCCGGGCCTCCTCCAGGTAGCGCAGGAAGACCACGTTGTTGACGTGCCCGAAGGCGTCCATGTCGGACCACCGCAGGGGGCAGGCGTAGATGTGGCGTGCCACGAAGGATCTCCTCAGACTCCGGGTCGCCCGCGGCCGGACCGCGGGCGGGTGGCCGGGCCGGCCGCCCCGAGGGGCAGCCTGCCCGGCCCTTGTTGCACCGGCGTTGCCGGCGGCTGTCGTCGCGGGGACGGTCAGCCGCGGGTCAGCTTCTTGTAGGTGGCGCGGTGCGGACGGGCGGCGTCCGGGCCGAGCCGCTCGATCTTGTTCTTCTCGTAGGACTCGAAGTTGCCCTCGAACCAGAACCACTTGCTGTCGCCCTCGTAGGCGAGGATGTGGGTGGCGACCCGGTCCAGGAACCAGCGGTCGTGGGAGATGACCACGGCGCAGCCCGGGAAGTCGAGCAGCGCGTTCTCCAGTGAGGAGAGCGTCTCGACGTCCAGGTCGTTGGTGGGCTCGTCGAGGAGCAGCAGGTTGCCGCCCTGCTTGAGGGTGAGCGCCAGGTTGAGGCGGTTGCGCTCACCGCCGGAGAGCACGCCGGCCGGCTTCTGCTGGTCCGGGCCCTTGAAGCCGAACGCCGAGACGTAGGCGCGGGACGGCATCTCGACCTGACCGACGTTGATCCAGTCGAGGCCGTCGGAGACGACCTCCCACAGGGTCTTCTTCGGGTCGATGTTGGCGCGGTTCTGGTCGACGTAGCTGATCTTGACGGTCTCGCCGACCTTGACCTTGCCGTCGTCCGGGGTCTCCAGGCCCTGCAGCATCTTGAAGAGCGTGGTCTTGCCGGCACCGTTCGGGCCGATCACGCCGACGATGCCGTTGCGCGGCAGGGTGAAGCTCAGGTCGTCGATCAGGAGCTTCTCGCCGAAGCCCTTGGAGAGGTTGTCCACCTCGACGACGACGCTGCCCAGACGCGGGCCCGGCGGGATCTGGATCTCCTCGAAGTCCAGCTTCCGCATCTTGTCGGCCTCGGCGGCCATCTCCTCGTAGCGGGCGAGGCGGGCCTTCGACTTGGCCTGGCGGCCCTTGGCGTTGGAGCGGACCCACTCCAGCTCTTCCTTGAGCCGCTTGGCGCGCTTGGCGTCCTTCTGGCCCTCGACCTTGAGACGGGTCTGCTTGGTCTCCAGGTAGGTGGAGTAGTTGCCCTCGTACGGGAACGCGCGGCCCCGGTCGAGCTCCAGGATCCACTGGGCGACGTTGTCGAGGAAGTACCGGTCGTGGGTGACCGCGACGACGGTGCCGGCGTACTTGGCCAGGTGCTGCTCCAGCCAGTTCACCGACTCGGCGTCGAGGTGGTTGGTGGGCTCGTCGAGGAGCAGCAGGTCGGGGGCCTCCAGCAGCAGCTTGCAGAGCGCGACGCGGCGCTTCTCACCACCGGAGAGCTTGGTGACCGGCCAGTCGCCGGGCGGGCAGCCCAGGGCGTCCATGGCCTGCTCCAGCTGGGCGTCGAGGTCCCAGGCGTTGGCGTGGTCCAGGTCCTCCTGGAGGCGGCCCATCTCCTCGAGCAGCGCGTCCGAGTAGTCGGTCGCCATCAGCTCGGCGATCTCGTTGAACCGGTCGAGCTTGCCCTTGACCTCCTTGACGCCGTCCTGGACGTTCTCCAGGACCGTCTTGGACTCGTCGAGCGGGGGCTCCTGGAGGAGCATGCCGACGGTGTAGCCCGGCGAGAGGAAGGCGTCGCCGTTGGACGGCTGCTCCAGCCCGGCCATCATCTTCAGCACCGTGGACTTACCGGCGCCGTTGGGACCGACGACGCCGATCTTCGCTCCGGGGAGGAACGAGAGCGTCACGTCGTCAAGGATGACCTTGTCGCCGTGTGCCTTGCGCACCTTGCGCATGGTGTAGATGTATTCCGCCACGTGAGATCGCTCCGGCGTCGTCGGGTGTATTCGGCTTGCAGCCTTCCATTGTGCCGCACCGCACGGCACCGCCCGAACTCCCGCCGGTCACACGGCCGGGCCCCGGAGCGCGGGCCGCGGCCGGGTCGTCCCCCAGGACCTCGGGGAGGGCCCCGGGCGGGAAAGGCGACGGCCCCGCCCTCCGGTGTCGGAGGACGGGGCCGGGCCCGGTGTCACGACCCGGGTCTCACCCCGGGGTCGTACCGCGGGTGCCGCTGCCGTGGGGACGGCCCGCACCCGGGAGGGTTCAGGCCGCGGAGCGACCGTGGCGGCCGCGGCGACGCAGGGCGAACACCGCGCCACCGCCGGCGGCGACGAGCAGGCCCGCGATGCCGGCGATCATGCCGGTGTGGCTGCCGCCACCGGTGCTGGCCAGGCTGCCGCCGGTGGTCGAGCCGGTGCTGCCGCCGGTCGTACCGCCGGTGGTGGTGCCACCCGTGGTGCCGCCGGTGGTACCGCCGGTGGTGCTGGTGGTCTTGCAGTCGAGGATGCCCTTGAACTCCTCGTTGAGGTTCGGGCCGCTCACCTTGATGTCGTAGGTGGCGTCCTCGGCGACCGGGACGAGCACGGTCTCGGTCTTGCCGGCACCGACGGTGACGGACTTGCCCGGGGTGATCGTCACGGTGGCCTGCTCGTCACCGTTGTTGGTGACGGTGACCTGGACGCCGTTCTTGGTGCAGTCGACCTTGGAGGTGGCCTCCAGCAGCGGGCCCTTGGCCTGCGTCCAGGCGGCCTTGGCGGTCTTGGCGACGCTCAGCACCTCGGAGCCGGCCAGGATCATGGTCTGGCTGTGCTTCTCCGGGGTGTAGCCGACGCTCAGGAACACGCGGCCGGTGGGCACGGAGGTGGTGGCGGAGGCCTTGACGGTGGCCGAGCCGGCCGCGGTGCCCGCGGGGACGTCCAGGAACAGCTTGGTGTCCTTGGCGATCGGGCCCTTGAGGTCGGAGACGGCCTTGCCGTCCTTGTCGACCAGCTTGACCTTGCCGCCGGAGGTGTCGCCGGAGAGCGCCAGCTTGACCGTCGAGGCGCTGCTGTTGAGGGTGAACGGGCCGAGCTTGCTGCCCGACTTGCCGTTCACGGACGCCGGGTCGAGGTCCAGCGAGGGCGCCGGCTCCTCCTTCAGGCCGGTGTTCTTGCTGCCCGCCAGGTACTCGGTGAGCTGCTTGGCCTCGGCGTCGACCGGGGTGGCCCCGGTCTTGTTGTCGGAGAAGCGCCAGATCGCGGCCTGGGTGCCGGCCGCCGCGTCCTCCTTGGTGAACTGGCCCTTGATGCCGACGGCGGCCTTCACCGCGTCGAGGGAGAGCTTCGGGTAGGAGTGCTCGAGGATCCAGCGGATCTTGCCCGCGGCCTCCTCCTTGCCCGGGGCGCCGAGCGAGCTCGAGGCCCAGTTCGACTCCTGGTACTTGACCGCGTCCTTGATCTTGACGCCGTGGTCGATGTCGATGCAGTACGTCTGGATGAGCTTGCCGTCATCCGTCTTCAGCGTGAAAAGACCGCCCTGGATCACGTGGCCGCCACCGGTGTCGACGGCCCCGCTGACCATGGTCGGCTGGATCGTCGCGGTGATGCCCGCGCCGCTGTCGGCCGACGCCGCGCCGGCGAAGGACAGGCCGCTCGCCACGGCGATGCCGGTCGCGAGCATGACAGTACCTATGCGGGAGACAGCCCGCTTCTGGCTGTGGAACATGAGTGATCCCTCCGGGCCGGGCTCTGCCGATGGCAGCCCGCCCTGCAAAGCGGTGCCCCCTGTGACACCGCTGCACATGTGTGGACCCGACGCATCATATTGAGGGTTGAGACACTTCCCACAGTTGTGCTGAACCAGGACAGTTCCGTTGCCGTTCCGTTATCAAGCCGTCGGACAACCGTTTTGGTTGACGCTTCACCAGATCCCACGGATCGTCATCGGACCATCCTTGCGGCGACCCTGTCGATCCCTCGGCCCGGCCGCGGCGGACGGGATCGCGGACCGTCAGCCCGTCCCGGCGCCCGGGCCGCCCGCGGCACCCGCGAGCACCGGCGGTGACACCGGGCCAACTGCCGCAGGCGATCCCGCAGTAGCCCGTTGCTCGGCCGCCCGCCGGGCCTCCACCGCGGCGACGATCCACTCCGGCACCGCCTCGCCGACCGGCGCGGGATCACCCGCCCGTCGGCCGCCGGACGGGCCGAACGCATCCGAACCGCCCTTCTCCCGGTCGGACCGTCCGCGGACGGCCCACCGGAAGGCGGAGGTGCCGCGGGACAGGTCGTGGCCCACCGACCGGGCGTCGATCTCCACCGACGTCCGGCGGCGGTCCTCCTCGCCCCACTCCCGGACCCGCAGCCGGCCGCTGACGACCACCGGATCGCCCTTGTTCACCGAGCTCACCAGATTGGTCGCGAGCCATCGCCAGGCCACCACCGTCACCCAGCTCGTCTCACCGTCGACCCAGTCGCCGGTGCCGCGGTCGAAGCGGCGCTCGGTGGTGGCCATCCGGAAGTTGGCCACCGGCACGCCGGCCGGCGTCTGCGCGTACGTGACCGTCGACGCGACATTGCCGACGATCGTCACCAGGGTCTCATTCACGGGAACTCCCCTCCGGGCGGAAAATGTCCGAGCCGAATCGCTCGCACCCGGATGCTGTCGCACCGGCGGAATTTCCGGGCGACCTCGCGGAAACCTGTGGAAAACCCTCGGCTGTGGAAAACCGGGGCCACTCGGCCGAGTGAATATGAACAGGAATTCCAGGTTCCGGGAACGACCCATCCCGCGAGGTCATGACAACACCGCGCCCGGTCCACGCCGCCCACCGGGCCCCTAACGGGTGGCCGCCGTCCGCTTCCGGCCAGGTCATCCAACCGAAGTAACCCAAATCCGACCCCCACCGCGCGGACCGCCGGACGATTCACACGCCGAATCCATAACAGGTGAGGAGGCAGCCCCGTAACGACTGCACAACGTCCGGGTCCAGATCCCCTCAGACCGCTGCACGTCCGGCCGCCACCTGCGATTATCGGACCGCTCCGCCGAGGCCGACACACCCGACGCGGTGCCGGAAGGCCCGGTGGAGGATGCGGTCACCCTTATCCTGTCCCGGGCGTCCCGTGCCGGACGGGCCGAGGCCCCACCCCACCCCGCCGTACCCGGGAGCCCCGCGCGGGCACCGCCCGGACGCCCGCAGGCCGCCGCCGCCCAGGTCGGCAGCCTCCGGGCCGCGCCACTCATGCCCCCATAGCTCAGCGGATAGAGCACCCGCCTTCTAAGCGGTAGGTCGCAGGTTCGAATCCTGCTGGGGGCGCCAGCCACACCGGCCCCGGTCGGGCACGAGGCGCGGAGCGCGGCAGCGCCCGCGCGGGCGGTCAGCCCGCGGCCACGCCCGCGAGGTACCCGTCCAGCAGCGCGATCTGGCGCTCCGCCGGGAACTCCTCCGGGGCGAACAGTGCCTGCACCACCAGCCCCAGGACGAAGGACTGCGCGGCGGCCGCGACGTCCTCCGGCGCCCGCCCCGGAGGCAGTTCGCCCAGCCGCTGGGCCTCGGCGGCGAGTTCGGCCATCCGCTCGCGGGACCTCCGGTAGCGCCCGGCGTGCTCGCCGGCCAGCCCGTCGTCCGCCAGCGCGGCGCCCCAGGAGCCGACCCAGATCCGGTTGTCGGCGGCGCCCGCGGCGTCCAGCGGCAGCACGTCCAGCAGGACGGCGCGCAGCATGGGCAGGCCGCCGGCGGGGGCGGTGCTCTCCGCCGCGGGGCGCGGCCGGGCCGCCGTCCGCCGGTCCAGCACCTCCAGCGCATGGGCCACCAGGGCGCGCTTGTTGGGGAAGTAGTGGGTGAGCAGCCCGGTGCTGGCACCCATCTCGGCGGCCACGGCGCGCAGGGTGAGCCCGCCGAAGCCGCGGTCGGCGAGCACCCGCCAGACCGCCTCGGAGACGTCTCGGCGGCGGGCGTCGTGGTCCCCACGGGCTGGCGTCATGCGCGCTATGGTACCTACCAAACGTTTGTTACGTACCGGTGGCGCGATCCGCCGCCGGTCGCCGCCGACCGGAGGGACGACCGCCGTGTACGCCGTACCGCTCGCCGATGATGCCGAGCTGACCCCGCTGGAGCCGTGGCAGGCCGTGGAATTCTTCGAGCACATGGAGCGCGCCCGGGGCAACACCGACCCCTGGATACCGTGGGCCACCCGATCCACCGATCTCGAATCGGCCCGGGCGACGCTGCAGGGATATGCCGATCGGCAGGCCGCGGACACCGGCCGGATCTTCGGAATCCGGCTCGGCGGCACGCTGGTCGGCGGCGTGATGTTCGTGCACTTCGACGCCGCCACCGGGGTCTGCGAAATCGGTGCGTGGACGGAAAAGGACGGTGAGGGCCGGGGGCTGATCAGTGCCGCCGTCCGCCGGCTGATCGACTACGCGCTGGTCGAGCGCGGGCTGCACAAGGTCGAGTGGTGGAACAGCAGCGGCAATGCGCGCAGCCGGGCGGTGGCGCAGCGGATGGGCATGCACCACGACGGCACGATGCGCGAGCACGTGCTGCACAACGGGGTGCGGCAGGACTACGAGGTGTGGTCGGTGCTGGCCCGCGAGTGGCGGGCCGGCGAGGGCGCGCAGCCCGGGTGACCCGGCCCGCGGACCCGCCCGGCCGGGCCCGGCCGAAAACCGGATGACAGCGACTGCTCCGCCGACGGACGATCGGGGGTCGGCCGATGCCGGCGCCGAGTCCGCCGAGCCCGAGGAGCTTTCGCATGGTCCAGCGCAGCATCGTCCCGAGCCTCTTCCCGCCGCCCGGCTACGCG
Source organism: Kitasatospora arboriphila (assembly GCF_039528095.1). Lineage (NCBI taxonomy): Bacteria > Bacillati > Actinomycetota > Actinomycetes > Kitasatosporales > Streptomycetaceae > Kitasatospora > Kitasatospora arboriphila. Next base: position 22,160 of record NZ_BAAALD010000086.1, on the reverse strand, counting down.
CACACGGCGGTGGTGGAGCCCGGCACCCGCCTGGTGTTCCTGGCCGGCGGGGTTCCGCTGGACGCGGACGGGAAGCTGGTCGGCCCCGGTGACGGCCCGGCGCAGGCCCGCCAGGTGCTGGCCAACCTGGAGGAGGCGCTGCGGCACGCCGGCAGCACCCTCGCCGACGTGGTGGCCAGCACGGTCTACGTGGTCTCGCCGGAGCCCGGGCCGCTCTCCGAGGTGTGGGACGTGGTGAACGCCTCCGGCCTGGCCGACGGCCCGCACACGTCGACGCTGCTCGGCGTGGCCTGCCTCGGCTACACCGGCCAGTTGGTGGAGATCACAGTGACCGCCGTGGTCCGCGAGGACGCCGCTGTGGAAGGGTGAGGGGCGTCCCGACCCGTCCCCGGAGGCAGTGATGGTCCACGTGCTCGACACCGGCGTCGCCGGGCTGCGTGCGGAACTCGACGGCCCGGTGGCCACGCTGGTGCTGGACCGGCCGGAGCGGCGCAACGCGATGACGCTGGCGATGTGGCGGGGCCTGCCGGGGGTGTTGGGGCTGATCGCGGCGCAGCCGGGCGTGCGGGCGCTGCTGGTGACGGGTGCGGCGCGGACGTTCTGCGCGGGCGCGGACATCGGCGAACTGTCCGAGGTGTACGGCGATCCGGCCCGCGCGGACGCGTACCACGCGGACAACGTGGCGGCGGAGGAGGCGCTGGCCGCCTTCCCGCACCCGACGCTCGCGGTGGTGCACGGCGCCTGTGTGGGCGGGGGCTGCCAGTTGGCGGTCGCCTGCGACCTGCGGTTCGCGGCGCACGACGCGCGGTTCGGCATCACCCCGGCGAAGCTGGGCGTGGTGTACCCGTCGGTGCCGACGGTGCGGCTCGCCTCGCTGGTGGGGCCGGCGCGGGCCAAGTACCTGCTGTTCTCCGGCGAGTTGGTGACCGCGGAGCGGGCGGAGCGGTTCGGCCTGGTGGACGAGGTGCTGCCGGCCACCGAACTGGACGTTCGGGCGCGGGAGTTCGCCGGCCTGCTGGCGAAGCGCTCGCCGCAGACGATCGGCGCCGTGAAGGCGGCGCTGTCGGTGCCGGCGCAGGAGGCGGCCGCGGCGGTGGCGCCGTGGGAGCGCAAGTCCCGTGAGGCGCCGGACGTCCGGGAGGGGCTGGCCGCCTTCCTGGAGCGGCGCGAGCCCCGGTTCTGAGGCCGGGGCCCGGCGCCGCCGTCCGGGTCAGCGGATCGGCATCCCCGAGATGGCGCGGGAGATGACCAGGCGCTGGATCTCGCTGGTGCCCTCGAAGATGGTGTAGATCGCGCTGTCGCGGTGCATCCGCTCGACGGGGTACTCGCGGGTGAAGCCGTTGCCGCCCAGGATCTGCATGGCCTGCGAGGTGACCCACTTCGCGGTCTCGCCGGCGTAGAGCTTGGACATCGAGCCCTCGGCGTTGTGGAAGGGCTGGTTGGTGGCGGCCATCCAGGAGGCCCGCCAGACCAGCAGCCGGGCGGCGTCGATCCGGGTCTTCATGTCGGCGAGCTGGAAGGCGACGCCCTGATTGTCGATGATCGGGCGGCCGAACTGCACCCGGGTCTTGGCGTAGTCGAGCGCGACCTCGTAGGCGGCCCGGGCGATGCCGACGGCCTGCGCGCCGACCGCGGGGCGGGACGCCTCGAAGGTGGCCATCGCGGCGTTCTTGCCCTTGGCGGGGCCGGTGCCGCCGGCGGCGCGCTCGCGGGCCCGGGCGAGCCGCTCGTCGAGCTTCTCCTTGCCGCCGAGCAGGCAGTGGCCGGGCACCCGGACGCCGTCGATGACGACCTCGGCGGTGTGCGAGGCGCGGATGCCGTGCTTCTTGAACTTCTGGCCCTGGGAGAGGCCGGGGGTGCCGGGCGGGACGACGAAGGAGGCCTGGCCGCGGGCGCCGAGGGCCGGGTCGACGGTGGCGACGACGACGTGGACGTCGGCGATGCCGCCGTTGGTGGCCCAGGTCTTGGTGCCGTTCAGCACCCACTCGTCCTTGGCCTCGTCGTAGACGGCGCGGGTGCGCAGGGCGGAGACGTCGGAGCCGGCGTCGGGCTCGGAGGAGCAGAACGCGGCGACCTTGACGTCGTCGGGGGTGCCGAACATCTGCGGGGCCCAGGTGCCGATCTGCTCGTCGGTGCCGTTGGCGAGCACGGCGACGGCGGCGAGGGTGGTGCCGACGATGGCCAGGCCGATGCCGGCGTCGCCCCAGAAGAGCTCCTCCATGGCGATCGGGATGCCGACGCCGGAGGGGTCGAAGTACTGCTGGGCGTAGAAGTCCAGGGAGTAGATGCCGACCTTGGCGGCCTCCTGGATGATCGGCCAGGGGGTCTCCTCGCGCTCGTCCCACTCGGCGGCCGCCGGCCGGATCACGTCGGCGGCGAAGCCGTGCAGCCAGTCGCGGACGGCGGTCTGGTCCGGTCCGGGGTCCAGGGAGAAGGTGCTCATCGGGAAGGCCTCCGCAGCAGCGTGCACAGGGGGGAAGGAGGGGCGGCGGCGGCGCCGCAACAGGGTGTTACCTCGGGTAACATCGAGGGGAGTCTGCTACTCATTGGTAGCGATGTCAACGCCCGACCGAGGAGGACGCAGCACCGTGTCGACCCCCGCCGCAGCACCGGCCGGCGAACCCCGTCGCGAGCAACTGCTCAACGCCGCCGACCGGGTCGTCCAGCGCGAGGGACCGGGCGCCAGCATGAACGCCATCGCGGCCGAGGCGGGCATCACCAAGCCGATCCTCTACCGGCACTTCGGCGACCGGAACGGCCTGATCGCCGCCCTGACGGAGCGCCACACCGCGGGCCTGCTGGAGACCGTCCGCGCGGCGCTGAGCGAGCCGCTGGAGCGGCGCGACCAGGTCGAGCACGTCATCGACACCTACCTGGCGGCGATCGAGTCCCGCCCGCAGGTGTACCGGCTGCTCACCCACCCCGAGCCGGGCGACCCCACCGGCGCGGGCAACGCGCTGGCGCCGGCCCTGAAGCAGATCGCCGAGGAGATCACCCGGGCCGTGCAGACCCAGGTCGACCTGGGCGCCGACACCCCGCTGCTCTCCGAAGCCTGGGGCCGGGCGATCACCGGGATGGTGCTGGCGGCCGGGGACTGGTGGCTGGACCAGCGGCCCTGCCCGCGGCCGCGGATGGTGCAGGCGCTGGCCGACCTGCTCTGGGGCCGGCTCGCCGCGGCCGCCGCCCTGCCGCCGGTGGTGGCGCCCCCCGCACCCGGCCCCGAGGACGCCGCCGAACCGGCTGCCCCCGAGGAAACCTGAGCCCTGCTCACCTCTTGCGGCGGCGGGAGCTGACGGCGCATCATCGCGCTCACACCCACTCCCCGTGCGAGGTGGCCCGTGCGCGTCCTCCGTACCGCTGCGGCACTGCTCCTGACCGCCGCCGTCCTGCTCGGCGCCGCCCCGCCCGCGGCCGCCGGACCCGCCCCGGGCGCCCCCCGGACACCGGCCGGCACCACCACCACGCCCGACGGGCGGACGCTCTTCACCGACCGGGACGGCCGCGTTCTGCAGCTGCGCGGCTTCAACCTCGACAAGTACGCCGAGGCCGACGCCGCCGACCTGGCCGACATCGCCGCCCGGGGCTTCACCCTCGTCCGGATCGCCGTCTCCTGGACCCGCCTCGAACCCGCCCCCGGGCGCTACGACCGGGCCGAACTCGCCCGCGTCCACCGGCTGCTGGACGCCGCGGCCCGGCACGGGCTGCTGGCCGTGGTCGACTTCCACCAGGACGTGTACGGGCCCGCCTTCGGCGGCGGCGACCGCGGCGTCCCGCTCTGGGCGACCCGGGACGACGGACTGCCCTTCGAACCCGACCCGGACGACTGGTTCGCCGGCTACTTCCAGCCCGCCGTGCAGGCCGCCTTCCGCCACCTCTACGACGACGCCGACCTGCGCCGCGCCCAGGCCGCGCTGTACACCACCGTCGCCCGCGAACTGCGCGGCCACCCGGCCCTGCTGGGCTACGACCTGTTCAACGAGCCGTTCGGGCCGGTCGACGGCGACCCGACCGACCCCGCCGTGCTGGCCGCCGCCGCGGCCGAACTGGAGCAGGGCCGGCTCGCCGGCATGTACCGGCGGCTGATCGCCGCGGTGCGCCGGGTCGACGACCGCGCCTGGCTGTTCGTCGAGCCGACCGTGCTGGTCGGCCAGGGCGTGCCGACCCGGCTGCCGCAGTTCGCCGACCCCCGCCCCGGCGCGGCCCGGATCGGCTACGCCCCGCACTTCTACGACACCGCCGTGGAGGCCGGCCACGACTGGGACCCGGCCGGCGGCTTCGTCGAGCGCTACACCGAGGCGGTCACCGGCTACCCGCGGGCCGGCCGGTTGCCCGTCCTGGTCGGCGAGTGGGGCCCGCCGAGCGCCCGCACCCCCGGCAACGCACGCCTGGTGGAACGCCAGGTCGCCGCCATGACGGGCTTCGCCGCCGGCTGGACGATGTGGTACTGGTGCCGCGGCGACGGCGGGTACTGCGCCCTCGGTCCGGACGGCCGCCCCGCCCCCGGCGACGGCCCCGCCTTCGGCCCGTACGCCGCCGCCCTCGCCGGCCGGCCCGGCACCGAGGCCTTCGAGGACGGCCGCTACCGCCTCGCCCTCACCACCGGGCGGCGCGGCGCGGCGACCACGGTCGTCGTGCCCGCCGGCGCCTTCCCGCAGGGCTTCCGGGTGCAGGCCCCCGGCGCCCGCGTGGAGGTCCGCCGGCCGCAGGGCGACCGGGCCGGGTCCGTGCGGCTGGAGTACCCCGCCGCCCGGCCCGGCACCCCGGTCACCGTGCTGCTGACACCCTGACCGCCGGACGCCCGACCGGCCGCCCCGGGCCCGGCGGCGGCCTCAGGCCAGGCCGCGGCGGGCCAGCAGCGGGCCGATCTCCGGGTCGCGGCCGACCACCGCGCGGAAGCAGTCCAGCGCGGGCCGGCTGCCGCCACGGGCCAGCAGCTCGCGGCGGAACACCTCGCCGCTCTCCCGCGCACCGAGGCCGTTGGAGGCGAACCACTCGACGGTGTCCGCGTCCAGCACCTCCGACCAGATGTACGCGTAGTACCCGGCGCTGTACTCACCCGCGAACACGTGGCTGAAGTACGCCGTCCGGTAGCGCGGCGGCACCGCGGCCACCGCGAGCCCGGCCCGGGCGAGCGCCTGCGCCTCGAACTCCTCGGCGTCCGCGACCTCGGTGCCGGCCGGCAGGGTGTGCCAGGCCCAGTCGATCACGGCCGCGCCCAGGTACTCGACGGTGCGGAAGCCCTGCCCGAAGGACTCCGCCGCCGCCATCCGCTCCACCAGCTCCGCCGGCAGCGGCTCCCCGGTGGCGTGGTGGCGGGCGTAGTTGGCCAGCACCTCCGGCCGGACCATCCACATCTCGTTGACCTGCGAGGGGAACTCCACGAAGTCCCGCGGCACCTCGGTGCCGGCGAACAGCGGGTAGCGGACGTCGGAGAACAGCCCGTGCAGCGCGTGCCCGAACTCATGGAAGAGCGTGCGCACCTCGTCCCAGGTGAGCAGCGCCGGCTCGCCGGGCGCCGGCTTGGCGATGTTCAGGTTGTTCACCACCACCGGGCGCTTGCCCAACAGGTGGGACTGCTGGACCAGTTCGTTCATCCAGGCGCCGCCGCGCTTGGAGTCGCGGGCGAAGAAGTCGCCGACGAACAGGCCGAGCGAGCCGCCGTCCCCGTCGAACACCTCGAAGACCCGGGCGTCCGGGTGGTACGCCACCAGCTCCGGCCGCTCCTGCAGCACCACCCCGTAGACCAGCTGCGCCGCGAAGAACACGCCGTCGTGCAGAACCCGTTCGAGCTCCAGGTACGGGCGCAGCTCCGCAGCGTCCACCTGGTACGCGGACTGCCGCACCCGCTCCGCGTAGTACGCCCAGTCGTGCGCCGCGATCGAGGTGAGGCCGTCCGCGCGGGCGGCGGCGAGCAGTTCGGCGGCCTCCCGCTCGGCGTTGGCCACCGCCGGGCCGGCCAGCCGGGCGAGCATCGCGTCCACGGCGGCGACGCTGCCCGCGGTCTCGTCGGCCACCACGTACGCGGCGTGGCTGGGGTGGCCGAGCAGGGCGGCGCGCTCGGCGCGCAGCCCGGCCGTCCGGATCGCCAGCGGCCCGTTCGCCTCCGCCGCCCGGCCGAGCGAGGCCGCCAGCAGGAGGGCGCGCAGCGAGCGGTCGGTGAGCTGGGCGAGCTCGGTCTGGTTGGAGAAGTTCTTCAGGCTGAGCACGTACGAGCCGTCCCGGCCGAGCGCCCGGCCGTTCTCGGCGGCCGCGGCGACCGCGTCCGCGGACAGCCCGGCGAGCTGCTCGGGCCCGTCCAGCACGATCGCCCTGGCCCGGGTGTCGTCCATCAGGTTGCGGCGGAAGGCGGTGGCGGCGGCGGCCAGTTCGGCGTTGATCTCGCGCAGCCGCTGCTGGTCGGCGGCGGGCAGCTCGGCACCGGCCCGGACGAACGCGGTGTGCCGGCGCTCCAGCAGCCGCAGCGACTCCGGGTCGAGGCCGAGCTCGGAGCGGCGGCGGTACAGCGCGTCGATCCGGGCGAACAGCCCGGCGTCGAGGTGGACGGCGTCCCGGTGCCTGGCCAGCCGCGGGCTGATCTCGGCGTCCAGCTCCTGCAGCCCCGGGCTGGTGTCGGAGTCCCCCTGGTTCTCGAAGGCCGCGGCGACCCGCTTCAGCATCGCACCCGAACGCTCCAGCGCCACCACCGTGTTGTCGAAGGTCGGCGGCTCCGGGTCGGCCACGATCCCGGCGATCTCGTCGAGCTGCAGCGCCATGCCCTGGTCGAAGGCCGGCAGGTAGTGCTCCTCGCGGATCTCGGCGAAGGGCGGCAGCTCGTGGACCAGGGTGCTGGTCGCGAAGAAGGGGTTGTCGCTCATTTCGCCGACCCTATGCGCTGTCACCACCGCTGCCTACGGCCTCCGGAGGCGGCTTCCGACCGCTGGCGGAACCTCGCCGCGGGCCCGGCGCCCGACCCCCGCAGCGCCGCGCCGGTCGGTCCTTGTCGGTGCCGCGCGCTACGGTCGGCACCGGGTCCTCTCTTCCGGATCCTGCCGGGCGCACGACACCGGGCGTCTCCCCCGGCCCCGAGGGGGCCGGGAGGTGCCCCGACCTGAACGCACCGGCGAACCGCCCGAGTACGGTCCGGTACGAGGACGATCCGCCGGCACGCCCAGCCGGGCGCCCACCGCCGCGCGCTCGTCCGGCAGGATCCGAAAGAGGACCCAGGGCCTCCCCGGCCCGGTCGCACACCGGTACGACGAGTACGAGCGAGGAAGGAGGCCCGCCGATGGCCCCCCGGTACGCCCTGGTCCCCGACCAGCACGGCCCCGGCGGCCGGCTGCAGCCGCTCACCGAGGACGGCACCCCGCTCGGCCCGCCGGAGCACGTCCCCGCGCTCGCCGCCGCCGTCGCGGAGCGCGAGGTGGCCGACCGGCCGCGCTGGGTGTTCGCCGCCACCGACGGCGCGTACGCGCCGCTGCTGCCCGTCCGGCTCGCCCGCAGCCACGACCTGCGGCTCACCGAGCCGCTGCTGCTCGGCCAGGAGGGCCGCTTCGGCGAGCCCCGTTCGCTCGGCGCCGCCTGGGCCCGGCTGCGCGGGCTGCCCGTCCCCGCCGACCTGCCGGAGAGCGCCGCCGAGGACGACCAGGACGGCCTCTTCGCCCCCGACCGACTGCAGCTGCCGCCCGGCACCGACGCGCTGGAGGCCGTCGTCGCCGTCCACGCCGAGCAGCTGCGCCGCACCGCCGCGATCGCCGACCCCGCCGAACGCCACCGCTTCCGGCTGCTGGCCGCCGCCGAGTCGGCCGGCGGCCTGCTCGCCGCCGAGATGGCCCGCGACGGCCTGCCCTGGCGCAGCGACCTGCACGACCGGCTGCTGACCGAACTGCTCGGCCCGCGCCCGCAGGTCCCCGGCGCCCCGCCGCGCCGGCTGGCCGAACTCGCCGCGGAGCTGCAGCGGTCCCTCGGCGGCCGCCCCTTCAACCCCGATTCGCACGGCCAGGTGCTGCGCGCCTTCGCCGACCGGGGCATCCAGCTCGGCTCGACCCGCAGCTGGGAGCTGCGCCGGGTCGACCACCCGGCCGCCGAGCTGATGATCCGCTACAAGGAGCTGTCCCGACTGCACGCCGCGCACGGCTGGGCCTGGCAGGCGGCCTGGGCCCGCAACGGCCGGTTCCGCCCCGAGTACGTGGTCGGCGGGGTGGTCTCCGGCCGCTGGGCGACCCGCGGCGGCGGCGCCCTGCAGATCCCGCGGATCCTGCGCCGCGCCGTGGTCGCCGACCCCGGCTGGTCCCTGGTCGTCGCCGACGCCGCCCAGCTCGAACCGCGCGTCCTCGCCGCCCTCTCCGGGGACGCCAGCCTCGCCCGCACCGCCGCCCAGGGCGACCTGTACGAGGCGCTCGCCGCGACCGCCTTCCACGGCGACCGGTCCAAGGCCAAGCTCGGCCTGCTCGGCGCGATGTACGGGCAGACCAGCGGCGACATCGGCCCGCTGCTGGCCACCCTGCGCCGCCGCTACCCCGCCGCGATGGGCTACGTGGAGGCCGCCGCCCGGACGGGCGAGGACGGCGGCGTCGTCCGGTCCCGCCTCGGCCGCACCTGCCCGCCGCCGTCCGCGGACTGGCTGGACCTCACCGAGGCGCCCGAGACCGCGGGCGAGGCCGGCGGCCGCTCCGCGCGGGCCCGTGGCCGCTTCACCCGCAACTTCGTGATCCAGGCCAGCGCCGCGGACTGGGCGCTCGCCCTGCTCGCCGCGCTGCGCCGCCGGCTGGCCGCGCTCTCCTCCGGCGCGGACCGGCCGCACCTGGTGTTCTTCCAGCACGACGAGGTGGTGGTGCACACCCCGGCCGACCTCGCCGACCGGGTCGCCGAGGAGGTCGCCGGCGCGGCCGAGGAGGCCCGGCTGCTGGTCTTCGGCGACACCCCCGTCCGCTTCCCGATGAGCACCACCGTGGTCGACTGCTACGCCGACGCCAAGTAGGGCCCGGCCGGGTCAGAGCTTGCGGTGGCCGCGGGCCTCCTCGGCGGCGGCCACCACCTCGTCCAGCGGGGCGCCGGTGGAGGCGGTCACCGCCGCGGCGACGGCGCCCTCGACGAACGGCGCGTCCACCAGCACCGCGCCGGGACGCTCCGCGAGCACCAGCCGGGCGGTCAGCACCGCGCTGCCCAGGTCGGCGAGGACGGCGACCCCGCCGCCTCCGTCGGCCTCGTCGATCGCCCGGGCGATCTTCTCGTCGCTGGTGCCGAGCCCGCCGTCGGCGCTGCCCGCGGCGCCCGCCACCCGCACCTCACCGGCGCCGAGCTCGGCCAGCAGTTCGGCCAGCCCGGCGGCGAGCGCGGGGCTGTGCGAGACCAGGACGACGCCCACCGGTGCGGTCATGCCCGCACCCTAGCCCGGTGCCGGGCCCCGGGGCGGGGCCGCTCCGGGGCGTTCCGGCGTGTCGCAGCGCCCGGTGACCGGGGGTGCCGGGCGTAACGTCGGGCGCGGAGAGCCGGGCCCGAGGGAGTGCCGCGTGAAGAAGCTGATCAACAGTCCGGAGACGGTCGTGGCGGACGCCCTCGCGGGGCTCGCCGCCGCCCACCCCGAGCTGGCCGTGGACACCGCGGCCCGGGTGGTGCGCCGGGCCCGTCCGGGCGCGCCCGGCAAGGCGGCCCTGGTCTCCGGCGGCGGCTCGGGCCACGAGCCGCTGCACGTCGGCTTCGTCGGCCCGGGCATGCTGGACGCCGCGTGCCCGGGCGAGGTCTTCACCTCGCCCGTCCCCGACCAGATGCTGGCCGCCGCACGGGCCGTCGACACCGGCGGCGGGGTGCTGTTCGTGGTGAAGAACTACACCGGCGACGTGATGAACTTCGCGCTGGCCGCCGAGCTCGCCGCCGAGGAGGACATCGAGGTGGCGACCGTCCTGGTCGACGACGACGTGGCCGTGCAGGACTCCACCTTCACCGCGGGCCGCCGCGGCACCGGCGCGACCCTCGTGGTGGAGAAGGCCGCCGGGGCGCTCGCCGAACTCGGCGCACCGCTCGCCGAGGTCGCCGCGCTCGGCCGCCGGGTGAACGCCGCCTCCCGCTCGTACGCGGTCGCGCTGACCGCGGCCACCGTGCCGGCCGTGGGCCGGCCCGGCTTCGACCTGCCCGAGGACGAGATCGAGGCCGGCGTGGGCATCCACGGCGAGCCGGGACGCCGGCGCGAGCCGCTGCGACCGGCCCGGGAGCTGGCCGCCGAGGTGGTCGACACCGTGCTGGCCGACCACGGGCTCGCGCCGGGCGACGAGGTGATCGCCCTGGTCAACGGCATGGGCGCGACGCCGCTGCTGGAGCTGTACGTGGTCTTCGGCGAGGTCGCGGCCCGGCTCGCCGACGCCGAGGTGCGGATCGCCCGCAGCCTGGTCGGCAACTACGTCACCAGCCTCGACATGGCCGGCTTCTCGCTGACCCTCACCCGGGCCGACGCCGAACTGCTGCGGCTCTGGGACGCGCCGGTCGCGACCCCCGCCCTGACCTGGTCCTGACCCGACCCCCGCCCGGCAGACCGGTAGGAGCCCCGCATGGAGCTGGACAGCGCCCGCACCGAGGCGTGGCTGCGCGCCGCGGCCGCCGCCGTCACCGCGCAGGAGGCCGAACTCACCGCCCTGGACACCGCGATCGGCGACGGCGACCACGGGAGCAACCTGCGCCGCGGTTTCACCGCCGTCCTCGCCGGCCTGGACGCCGGGGAGGGCGGGAACACCGCGGGTACCGACCGCTCCCCCGGCTCGCTGCTGGCCGCGGCCGGCCGCACCCTGATCTCGACCGTCGGCGGCGCCTCGGGACCGCTCTACGGCAGTGCGCTGCGCGCGGCGGGCCGCGCGCTGCCGGGGGCGACGGCCGGGCCGGGCGAGCTCGCGGCGGCACTGGACGAGGCGCTCGGCGCGGTGCAGGCGCTCGGCGGGGCACGGCCCGGCGACAAGACGATGGTCGATGCGTGGGCGCCGGCCGCCGCGGCGTTCGCGGAGACGGCGGGGCAGGGGCTGGCGGCGGCTTCGGGGGCGGCCGCCGCCGCGGCGGAGCAGGGGGCGCGGGCGACGGTGCCGCTGGTGGCGCGCAAGGGCCGTGCCTCGTACCTGGGGCCGCGCAGCGCGGGCCACCTCGACCCGGGGGCGGCGTCGACGGCCCTGCTGTTCACCGCACTGGCCGAGGCCTGCCGGGAGCCGTGACGGAGCCCGCCACGGGGCGTGTCTTCGACGGGGGTGCACCCCCACGCGCCTCTGGAGGTGCACCCCGTACGCCTTGAAGACGCTCCCTAGCGCCCGTGGTGCGGGTGCTGCGGGTGCTGCGGGTGGTCGCCGGGGCGGCTGACCAGCATCAGCAGGGCGTCGTCGCCGAGTGCGCCGCCGGTGTGCACCAGCAGGTCGGCGTAGACCCGGCCGACCGCGGACTCCAGTTCGGCGGCGGAGCGGGCGGTGCCGCGGACCAGTGGTCCGACCCGCTCGGCCAGCGGGTAGAACTCGCCGGTGCGGTGGTGGCGGGCCTCGACCACGCCGTCGGTGCAGAGCACCAGCACGTCCTCGGGCCCGAAGGGCTGCCGGACGGTGGTGGGTTCGCCGGTGACGAGCGGGCCGAGGCCGAGCGGCACCCACGGGTCGGCGGCCTCCAGCACGGCGACGGTGCCGTCCGCGGCGACCCGGATCGGCGGGACGTGGCCGAAGTGCAGCAGCTCGACCGTCCCGGGCGCGCCGAACTCGGCGAACAGGGCGGTGGTGAACTCCCCGTCGGGCACGTGCCGTTCGACGCTGGCCTCGATCCGGGCCGCGACCCGGTTGAGCTTCTCCTCGTCGTAGGCGGCCTCGCGGAAGGCGCCGAGCACCACCGCGGCGGTCTGCACCGCGCCCAGGCCCTTGCCGCGGACGTCGCCGACCAGCAGCCGGGTGCCGTGCGGGGTGTCCAGGGCGGAGTAGAGGTCGCCGCCGATCCTGGCCTCGTCCGCGGCCGAGACGTAGCGCACGGCGAGGCGCAGCGGTCCGACCTTGGGTCCGGGGCGGCGCAGCAGGGCGCGCTGGGCGGCCTCGGCGACGGAGCTGACGGCGGCGAAGGCGGCGGCCCGGCGCATGCGCAGTTCGGCGATGTACGCGCTGATCGCGGTGAGTGCGGCGTAGCTGACCATGGCGCCGATCAGGAAGCGGCCGTCGTGGAAGTTGGCGACCTGGTCGTAGTTGCTGAGCCAGAGCAGCGAGAGGAAGCCGACGCCGCAGACCAGCAGGAGTTCGACGGGGGTGAGCAGCAGCGCGGAGATGGACGGGACGACGACCATCAGCGGGGCGAGGTAGCGGTCCTGGCCGGTGAGGAAGTCGACCACCGAGATGACCAGGACGGCGAGCAGCGCCGGGGTGGCGCGGCGGCGGAAGGAGAGGTCCTGGAGGTCGGTGGCCAGCAGGGCGGACTTGCGGCGGGCCGGGGCCAGCCCGGTGGCGTCGTGCGCGGCGGCGCGCTGGACTCGGCTGCTCCGGAACACATACCGAACATATCGGACACGAGGCCGCATCGCGCCGTCCGCGGCCCCCCGCCGACGGGGTGACAGCCGCGCGCACGGCGGCTGTGCGGAGCGCGCCCGCACGGCCACCGCCGGTCGCGGCGGTGTACGTTCCGAGATCCACGCCACAGCCGACCCGCCGGTCCCGGAATACCCCCTGGGGGTATGGTGTTGGCAGAGGCAGGCGCACGGCAGAAGGCCGCGCCCCGACACCGCCCGGAGGCACCGATGTCCAGCACCGTCACCTACACCGTCGCCGGCATGAGCTGCGGCCACTGCGAGAAGTCGGTGACCGCCGAGGTGTCCGGCATCGCCGGTGTCACCGAGGTCGCCGCCGACGCCAAGGCCGGCACCGTCACCGTCTCCTCCGCCGCCCCGCTCGACGACGAGCAGGTCCGCGCCGCCGTGGACGAGGCCGGCTACGAACTCGTCGGCCGCACCGCCTGAGACCGCCGCGGGGGGCGCGGCCCGAGCCCGCGCCCCCGGTACGCTCGTCCGAGGAGATGAGATGAGCACGACCATGCACGCCACCGGGGACACCGCCCGGCAGCGCGTCGAGCTGTCGATCGGCGGAATGACCTGTGCCTCCTGTGCCGCCCGGATCGAGAAGAAGCTCAACCGGATGGACGGCGTCGAGGCCACCGTCAACTTCGCCACGGAGAAGGCCCGGGTGGACTTCACCGACGGCGTCACCGTCGACGACCTGATCGCCACCGTCGAACGCACCGGTTACACCGCGGAGCTCCCGCCGCCGCCCGCCCCGGAGCCCGCCGCCGAACCGGCCGCCGGCGCACAGCGGGGCGGCGCCCAGGGGGCGGGGCCGGGGGGGGGGGGGGGGGGGGGGGGGGGGGGGGGGGCG
>NZ_BAAALD010000086.1:0-8812 GCF_039528095.1 Kitasatospora arboriphila | reverse complement strand
CCCCCCGCGGCCCCCCCCCCCCCCCCCCCCCGGGCCCCCCCCCCCGCCCCCCCCCCCCCCCCCCCGGCCCCCGCCGCCCGGGAGCCGGACCCGCTGCGCGAGCGGCTGCTGGTCAGCGCCGTGCTGACGGTGCCGGTGGTGCTGCTGTCGATGGTCCCCGCCCTGCAGTTCGACGACTGGCAGTGGCTGGCCTTCGCCCTCACCGGCCCGGTCGTCGTGTACGGCGGCCTGCCCTTCCACCGCGCCGCCTGGACCAACCTCCGGCACGGCGCCGCGACCATGGACACCCTGGTCTCGCTCGGCACGCTGGCCGCGTTCGGCTGGTCGGTGTGGGCCCTGTTCCTCGGCGACGCCGGGATGCCGGGCATGCGGCACGCCTTCACCCTCGCGGTCGGCACCGGCGACGCCTCCTCCACGCTCTACCTGGAGACCGCCGCCGCGGTCACCACCCTGATCCTGCTCGGCCGCTGGCTGGAGGCGAGGTCCAAGCGGCGGGCCGGCGCCGCCCTGCACGCCCTGCTGGACCTCGGCGCCAAGGACGTCGCCGTGCTGCGCGACGGCCGCGAGCAGCGCGTCCCGGTCGCCCGGCTGGTCCCGGGCATGCGGTTCGTCGTCCGCCCCGGCGAGAAGATCGCCACCGACGGCACCGTCGTCGAGGGCGCCTCCGCCGTCGACGCCTCCATGCTCACCGGCGAGTCCGTCCCGGTCGAGGTCTCGGTCGGCGACACCGTCACCGGCGCCACCGTCAACGCCGGCGGACGCCTCGTCGTCGAGGCGACCCGGGTCGGCGCCGACACCCAGCTCGCCCGGATGGCCCGGCTGGTGGAGGAGGCGCAGAACGGCAAGGCCGCCGCCCAGCGCCTCGCCGACCGGATCTCCGCCGTCTTCGTGCCGGTCGTCATCCTGATCGCCCTCGGCACCCTGGTCGCCTGGCTGCTGGCCGACGCCGACCCCACCGCAGCGTTCACCGCCGCCGTCGCCGTGCTGATCATCGCCTGCCCGTGCGCGCTGGGCCTGGCCACCCCGACCGCGCTCATGGTCGGCACCGGCCGCGGCGCCCAGCTCGGCATCCTCATCAAGGGCCCAGAGGTGCTGGAGACCACCCGCCGGGTCGACACCGTCGTCCTCGACAAGACCGGCACCGTCACCACCGGACGGATGTCCCTGGTCGCCGTGCACACCGCCGACGGCACCGACGAGCGGCAGGCGCTGCGCCTGGCCGGCGCCGTCGAGCACGCCTCCGAGCACCCGGTCGCCGCCGCGCTCGCCGCCGCCGCGGCCGAGCGCACCGGCCAGCTGCCGCCGGTCGACGCCTTCGCCAACGTCCCCGGGCTCGGCGTCCAGGGCACCGTCGAGGGCCGCACCGTGGTCGCCGGCCGCGAGGCCCTGCTGACCGCCCGCTCGCTGCCGATCCCGGCGGAGCTGGCCGCCGCCCGCGCCGCCGCCGAGCGGGCCGGCCGCACCGCCGTGGTGGTCGGCTGGGACGGCTCCGCCCGGGCCGTCCTGGAGATCGCCGACACGGTGAAGCCGACCAGCGCCACCGCCGTCGCCGACCTGCGTGCGCTCGGCCTGCGCCCGGTGCTGCTCACCGGCGACAACCGGGCCGTCGCCGAGGCCGTCGCGGCCGAGGTCGGCATCCCCGCCGAGGACGTCCTCGCCGAGGTGCTCCCCGAGGACAAGGTCGCCGCGGTGAAGCGGCTGCAGGCCGAGGGCCGCTCGGTCGCCATGGTCGGCGACGGCGTGAACGACGCCGCCGCGCTCGCCCAGGCCGACCTCGGCCTCGCCATGGGCACCGGGACGGACGCCGCGATCGAGGCCGGCGACCTCACCCTCGTCCGCGGCGACCTGCGCACCGCCGGCGACGCCATCCGGCTCGCCCGCCGCACCCTCGGCACCATCAAGGGCAACCTGTTCTGGGCTTTCGCCTACAACGTCGCGGCGATCCCGCTCGCCGCGGCCGGGCTGCTCAACCCGGTCGTCGCCGGCGCCACCATGGCCTTCTCCTCGGTCTTCGTGGTCACCAACAGCCTGCGGCTGCGCCGCTTCGACGCCTCCTCCTGAGGCGTCCGCACAAGGCCGACGGCCCCGGGCGGATCTCCGCCCGGGGCCGTCGCCGTGGTGCTCAGCGACCGAGCAGCTCGCCGCCGTTGCAGTGCAGGATCTCGCCGGTGATGAACCCGGCCTCCGGCGAGGCCAGGAAGTGGACCGCCGCGGCGACCTCGAACGGCTCGCCGATCCGCCCCAGCAGGGTGCGCGCCGCGCGGCGCGAGACCTCCGCCTCGTCCAGCCGCGGGCCGAAGAACTCGGTGCCGGAGACGGTGCCCGGGGCGACGATGTTCGCGGTGATCCCGGACGGGCCCAACTGGGCGGCCAGGAAGTTGTTCCAGGCGTGCAGCGAGGCCTTCGCCGCCCCGTACGAGCCGGCGCCGCGCAGCGCCGCGATGGAGCTGACCGTCACCACCCGGCCGGAGCCCGGCGTGAGCCGCTCCCGGATCGACTCGGTGAGCAGCACCACCGTGAGCACGTTGCGCTCGAAGTCGCCGCGCCAGCGCGCCAGTACGGCGTGCGGGCCGGCACCGATCACGGTCTCCCGGCTGCCCGCGTTGTTGACCAGGACGTCCACGGTCGCCGGCAGGGAGTCCAGGGCGTGCTCGACCGCGTCCGGGTCGGCGAGGTCGCAGACCAGGGTGGAGACGTTCTCGCCGAGTTCGACGGCCGCCCGTTCGAGGACCGCGCGCCGGCGCCCGACGATCACCACGCGCTCCCCCGCCTCGGCGAAGCGGCGGGCCACCTCGTACCCGATGCCGGTGCCACCACCGGTGACGACGACGTTCCTGGTCATCCGCGCTCTCCCTCCCTGCCCCGACGCCGCCGCAGACGCGTGCGGACGGTCCGTATCGGAATGAGTCGATTCCTATCACGCTGGGTTGCGAAGACTGCGGGGAGGGTGACGCAGCGCGCCGGAAAGCGTGTGATAAGGGGACGGACCGCTCGGCTCGACTCCGGCACCGCGCGCACACGGAGCGTGGAGAGAGACAAGTCACACTCCGGGAACGTAACTCCCGGACCCCGGATACGTCATACCGTGTGTACTGCGGCAGTTTTCTCCGGCCAGCGGCGGTGTGGCGAACGGCTTCACGCCTCCGCACCGGTCGCGCTGCCGCGAACGGGGCTCCGGCGGGCCCCGGTACCGCCGCCGACGAGTTCGGCGGCACAGCGCACGGCGCCGGGGTGCGAAGGTCAGGGACGCTTTGAGCGGCCGTTCCTGGCACGGTCGCACCCGGGTGCCGTGCGCCGGGTCTTTCCCGGCGACCCCGGGGCCAGACGGAACGCCGAAGGGCCCGGCCGCCCCGAGGGGAGCGGCCGGGCCCTTCGCACGGACCGGTTCAGCGGTCGCCGAGGTCCACGTAGTCGCGGATCGCGGTGCCGGTGTAGATCTGCCGCGGACGGCCGATGCGGCTGGTCGGGTCGTTGATCATCTCGTGCCAGTGGGCGATCCAGCCGGGCAGCCGGCCCAGCGCGAACAGCACGGTGAACATGCTGGTCGGGAAGCCCATGGCGCGGTAGATCAGGCCCGTGTAGAAGTCCACGTTCGGGTACAGCTTGCGCGAGACGAAGAAGTCGTCGCTGAGCGCGTGCTCCTCCAGCTTCAGCGCGATGTCGAGCAGCTCGTCGCTCTTGCCGAGCTGGCCGAGCACCTCGTGCGCCAGGAGCTTGACCTGCGCGGCACGCGGGTCGAACGCCTTGTACACGCGGTGGCCGAAGCCCATCAGCTTGACGCCGTCCTCGCGGTTCTTCACCTTGCGGATGAAGGCGTCGACGTCGCCGCCGTCCTTCTGGATCTGCTCGAGCATCTCCAGGACGGCCTGGTTCGCACCGCCGTGCAGCGGGCCCCACAGCGCCGAGATGCCCGCCGAGATCGAGGCGAACAGGTTGGCGTGGCTGGAGCCGACCAGGCGCACGGTGGACGTCGAGCAGTTCTGCTCGTGGTCCGCGTGCAGGATCAGCAGCTTGTCGAGGGCGTTGACGATGACCGGGTTGATCTCGAAGTCCTCGGCGGGGACGGCGAACGTCATCCGCAGGAAGTTCTCGACGTAGCTCAGGTCGTTGCGCGGGTAGACGAAGGGCTGGCCCATCGCCTTCTTGTAGGCGTAGGCCGCGATCGTCGGCAGCTTGGCCATCAGGCGCACCGTCGACATGTGGCGCTGGTCCGCGTCGAACGGGTTGTGGCTCTGCGGGTAGAACGTCGAGAGCGCGCCGACCACCGAGGACAGCATCGCCATCGGGTGGGCGTCCCGCGGGAAGCCCTGGTAGAAGCGCTTGACGTCCTCGTGCAGCAGGGTGTGCTGGGTGATCTCGTCGTTGAAGGCCGTCAGCTCCTCGGCCTTCGGCAGCTCACCGTTGATCAGCAGGTACGCGGTCTCGATGAAGTTGCCGCGCTCGGCGAGCTGCTCGATCGGGTAGCCGCGGTAGCGCAGGATGCCGTTGTCGCCGTCCACGAAGGTGATCGCGGACTTGTAGGCGGCGGTGTTGCCGAAGCCGTTGTCCAGGGTGACCAGGCCGGTCTGCGGGAGCAGCTTCGAGATGTCGAAGCCGGCGTTGCCCGCAGTGCTCTCGACGACGGGGTACTCGTACTCGCCGTCCTGGTACCGCAGTACTACCGAGTTGTCGCTCACGTCTTCCTCACCGACGAAATGAATCCTCATCCGAGTGCCCTGACGTTCCTACGATCCCCCATCCGGAGGACAGCCGCGCACCCGGGGTGGGCCGAAAAGGGGCCCGCCATACAAAACCTGTCGCCGAAGCCGGTGTGAACCGGACAAGATCGGCACCAGACCAGGTTCCGCCCTAAATCTCTTCACGTCAAGACAACCCGGGACCGTACCGCACCCCCGGCGGATCATCCAATCGCCAGCCGATGATCAAGCGCGGAGTGCCGGCGACCTGCACTGACGGCCCTCACCGCCTGCCCGATCGCCCTCCGTGACCCCACCAGTACAACCAGTCTCTTCGCCCTCGTCACAGCCGTGTAGAGAAGATTTCGCTGAAGCATCGACCATGCCGATGTAGTGACCGGAATCACCACCGCCGGATACTCGCTCCCCTGCGACCGGTGGATCGTCACCGCGTACGCGTGCGCCAGCTCGTCCAGCTCGTCGAAGTCGTACGGCACCTCCTCGTCCTCGTCGGTGCGCACCGTCAGCCGCTGCTCCTCCACGCTCAGTGAGACGACCACCCCCACCGTGCCGTTGAAGACGCCGTTCGCCCCCTTCTCGTAGTTGTTCCGGATCTGCGTCACCTTGTCCCCCACCCGGAACGTCCGCCCGCCGAACCGCCGCTCCGCCAACCCCTCCCGGGCCGGCGTCACCGCCCCCTGCAACAGCGTGTTCAGGTTCCCCGCCCCCGCCGGACCACGGTGCATCGGCGCCAGCACCTGCACGTCCCGCCGCGGATCCAGGCCGAACCGCTGCGGGATCCGCCGCGCCACCACGTCCACCGTCAGCCCCGCCGCCCGCTCCGCGTCCTCCTCCGCGAACAGGAAGAAGTCCGGCAGCCCCTCCGTCACCGGCGGCAGCCCCTCGTTGATCCGGTGCGCGTTCGTCACCACCCCCGACTGCTGCGCCTGCCGGAAGATCCGCGTCAACCGCACCGACGGGATCGGGCTGCCCTCCGACAGCATGTCCCGCAGCACCTCGCCGGCACCCACCGACGGCAACTGGTCCACGTCCCCCACGAACAGCAGGTGCGCCCCCGGCGCCACCGCCTTCACCAGCTTGTTCGCCAGGATCAGGTCCAGCATCGACGCCTCGTCGACCACCACCAGGTCCGCGTCCAGCGGCCGGTCCCGGTCGTACGCCGCCTCCCCGCCCGGCCGCAGCTCCAGCAGCCGGTGCACCGTCGACGCCTCCGCCCCCGTCAGCTCCGCCAACCGCTTCGCCGCCCGTCCGGTCGGCGCCGCCAGCACCACCTTCGCCCGCTTCGCCAGCGCCAGCTCCACCACCGACCGCACCGTGAACGACTTCCCGCAGCCCGGACCACCGGTCAGCACCGCCACCTTCCGGGTCAGCGCCAACTTCACCGACTCCCGCTGCTCCGGCGCCAGTTCGGCCCCCGTCCGACGCGCCAACCAGCCCAGCGCCGCCTCCCAGTCCACCCCCGCGAAGCCCGGCAGCCGGTCGCCCTCCGCGTTCAGCAGCCGCAGCAACTGGTTCGACAGCGACACCTCCGCCCGGTGGAACGGCACCAGGTACACCGCCGTGATCGGCTCCCCGCCCTCCCCCGGCACCCGCTCCCGGACGACGCCCTCCTCCGCCACCAGCTCGGACAGGCAGTCGATCACCAACCCCACGTCCACCTGCAGCAGCTTCACCCCGTCCGCGATCAGCCGCTCCTCCGGTAGGTAGCAGTGCCCCTGGTCGCTGCTCTGCGACAGCGCGTACTGCAGCCCCGCCTTCACCCGCTCCGGAGAGTCGTGCGGGATCCCCACCGCCTGCGCGATCCGGTCCGCCGTCAGGAAGCCGATCCCCCACACGTCCGCCGCCAGCCGGTACGGCTCGTTCTTCACCACCCCGATCGAGGAGTCGCCGTACTTCTTGAAGATCCGCACCGCCAGCGACGTCGACACCCCGACACCCTGTAGGAAGACCATCACCTCCTTGATGGCCTTCTGCTCCTCCCACGCCGCCGCGATCATCTTCGTCCGCTTCGGGCCCAGCCCCGGCACCTCGATCAGCCGGCCCGGCTCGTTCTCGATGACCTCCAGCGTGTCCACCCCGAAGGCGTCCACGATCCGCTCCGCGAACCGCGGCCCGATCCCCTTGATCAACCCGGACCCCAGGTACCGCCGGATGCCCTGCACCGTCGCCGGAAGCACCGTCGTGTAGTTCTCCACCGTGAACTGCCGCCCGTACTGCGGATGCGACCCCCACCGCCCGAACATCCGCAGCGACTCGCCCGGCTGCGCCCCCAGCAGCGCCCCCACCACCGTCAGCAGGTCGTTCCCGCCGCGCCCGGTGTCCACCCTGGCCACCGTGTAGCCGGTCTCCTCGTTCGCGTACGTGATCCGCTCCAGCACGCCCTCGACCTGGGCGAGCTGCCGCGGGGCACCCTGCTGCGCCGCGCCCTGCCCCGCGGCGCCGGGCTGCCCCGTGCGCTGCTGCTCCGTGGTCACGAGGCCCTCCCAGTACTGCTCACGCCCGACGCCGGCGACCGTTGTGCCACGCACGGTACCTCCCGCTGCGGACAGCCGGGCCCGCCACCGGGGAGAACACCGCTCCCGGGGCGTTTCCCGGCCGTCCGCGCGACCCCGCACCACCCCGCCGGGTGACGCCCCGTCGGACCGGCGTAGGGTCGGTCCATGAGCGACCTCGTCATCCGGCCCGCGACCGAGGACGACCTGCCCGCCGTCGTCGCCATGCTGGCCGACGACCCGCTCGGCGCCGGCCGCGAGTCCCCCGACGACCTCACGCCGTACCGCGCCGCATTCGTCCGGATCGCCGCCGACCCCCACCAGCACCTCGTCGTCGCCGAGCGCGACGGCCGCACCGTCGGCACGCTGCAGCTCACCGTCGTCCCCGGCCTCTCCCGCCGCGGAGCCACCCGGACGATCGTCGAAGGCGTCCGGATCCACTCCGGGGAACGCGGCAGCGGCCTCGGCACCGCCCTGATCGAATGGGCCGTCGAACGGTCCCGCGAACTCGGTGCCTCCCTCGTCCAACTCACCTCCGACGCCACCCGCACCGACGCCCACCGCTTCTACGAACGCCTCGGCTTCACCGCCTCCCACCTCGGCTTCAAACTCGCCCTGCCACCACAGGAGTAGACGCCGCGCGGCACCCGGATCCGTCGGCCGCGACTGTCGTACCCCCCTGGCAGACTCGACCGATGACCGACCCCCACGCCCCGATCGCGGCCTACTGGGACGCAGCAGCCGACACCTTCGACGACGAGCCCGACCACGGCCTGCACGACCCCGCCGTCCGTGCCGCCTGGGCCTCCCGCCTGCACGGATGGCTCCCCGACCCGCCGGCCCACGTCCTCGACCTCGGCTGCGGCACCGGCTCGCTCTCCCTCCTGCTCGCCCACCAGGGCCACCACGTCACCGGCATCGACCTCGCCCCCGGCATGATCGCCCGGGCCCGCGCCAAACTGGCCGCCACGGGCCTGGAGGCCGCCTTCCACATCGGCAACGCCGACACCCCGCCCGCCCGCTCCGGCGGCTACGACGCCCTGCTCTGCCGCCACCTGGCATGGACCCTCGCCGACCCGCCGGCCACCCTGCGGCACTGGGTGACCCTGCTCCGCCCGGGCGGCACCCTGGTACTCGTCGAGGGCCGCTGGCGCGAGGCGGGCGACACCGCCTCCCCGTACGAACCCGGAGCCCACCCGCTGCCCTGGGCCGGCGGCGTCCGCGCCCGGGACCTCACCGACGCACTACGCCCGCACGTCACCGAACTGGCGGTGACGCCGCTCAGCCAGGAGGCGACCCTCTGGGGCGGGCCGGTCTCCGACGAGCGGTACGCCCTGGTCGCGCGAATCTGATCCGGAAATGCGAGAAGCCCCGCCCGGTGTCCCCGGGCGGGGCTTCTCAGAAGAATTGTTCGGCGGCGTCCTACTCTCCCACAGGGTCCCCCCTGCAGTACCATCGGCGCTACGAGGCTTAGCTTCCGGGTTCGGAATGTAACCGGGCGTTTCCCTCGCGCTATGACCACCGAAACACTATGAAACTGACACAGACATGGCCTGTTCGTGGTTTCAGAACCAACACAGTGGACGCGAGCAACTGAGGACAAGCCCTCGGCCTATTAGTACC
>NZ_BAAALD010000085.1:0-33750 GCF_039528095.1 Kitasatospora arboriphila | reverse complement strand
CACCCCCCGGCCGCCGGGCACCGCGCGGGGCCGCCCTCCCCGCCGCCCACACCGGACCGGTCCCGGTCCGCGTCGCCGCGCTGCTGGCCCCCGCCCCGCGGGCCCCCCGCGGCCGCCTCCTCCACCTGGTCGTGGCCGGCCTGCTCGCCGTCGTCGGCACCACCGCCGCCACCGGCCTCGGCTCCGCCTACGACCTCCACGAGTACGTCGAACAGGGCCAGGCCACCACCTCCCCGGCCGGCCGGTGACCGACCCGCTGGACGCGGCCGAACGACTCGCCCGGCGCGTCCGCGACGCCCTCACCGCGGCGGGCCTGCCGGTGGTCGACCCCGGACCGGACGAGGAGCCCGCCGGCGGCGGCGCCCAGGTCCGGGTCGACACCTGGAACCGGCACTTCTTCGGCCTGGAACCCGAGGTGGTCGTCACCTGGTGGACGGGCCCGCAACTGCGGGCCGACATGGTCGCCGCGGTGATGCGCAAGGACCTCGAACACCCGTCGGTCCGACGCTCCGGCGGGACGCACGAGGCCATGTGCGCGGCCCTCCTCGCCGTCCTGACGAGCGCGGGCTCCACCGCCCGGGAGCACGACAACGACATGGCCCCTTTCAACGTCCACGTCCTCGCCGGACCCGCGGACGGCTGACCTCCCGGGCCGGGGCCCGCGTCCCGCTGCCGCTACCCGTTCTCCGTCCGGTACGGGCGCGCCCGGTCGCGCAGCACCCGGCGGGCCGCCACCCCGGCGGCGAGGTGGCAGGCCAGACCGACCGGGACGGCCACCAGCGGGACCTTGGTGCCGAGCCACAGGTGGAACCCGAGGCCGCCGGCGACCAGGGCGAGGGCCCCGATCCGCAGGGCACGGTTCGCCCGCAGGGCCGCGGTCATGCGGACGGACCCGGGTTGACCGCCTGCACGTAGTGGATCCAGGGGCGCAGGTCGCCCGTCCGGACCTCGGTGAAGCCGGCCTGCTCCACCAGCGGCCGCAGCAGGTGGACGGGGTTGTGCTCCATCACCGGCCCGGTGACGGCACCGACCAGGTGGCGGGCGACCTGCCCCGTCGGCGGGCGGAAGTCGGCGAGCAGCAGCCGCCCGCCCGGCCGCAGCACGCGGCGCATCTCGGCGACGGCCCGCTCGCGGACGTCCTCGGGCAGGTGGTGGACCATCAGGCTGCTGGCCACCACGTCGAACTCGCCGTCGCCTGCCGGGAGTTCCTCGGCGATGCCGTCGGTGAAGGTGCAGTGGCGGCGGTCGGCGGCGCTGCGCCGGGCGTGGGCGAGGACCTCGGCGGACGGGTCCACGCCGACCGCGCGGCCCGTCGGGGTGACGGCGTCGGCGAGGCGCAGCGTGAGGTAGCCCGTGCCGCAGCCGACGTCCAGGGCGCGGTCCCCGGGCCGGGCGCCGGCCAGCTCGGCGAGGCGGGTGTAGACGCGGCGGCGGCGTCCGCCGAAGAACACCGCGCCGAAGGCCTCGTAGGCGCGGGCGTGGCCGATGGTCTGTCCGGCCGTGCGGGAGTCCGCCGTGCCGTGCAGGAAGCGTGCGAGTTCCATGCCGGAACCTTTCTTAGTGGCGACTAAGTAACTTCAACTTAGTCGCCACTAAGTTATCTGGCAAGGGGCCGATAGGATGCCGGTGTGCCCGCCCCTCAGCCCGCCCAGAAGGCCACCCAGAAGGCCCGGCGCCCGCGCCTGAGCGCGGAGGACCGCCGGGCGTCGATCCTCGACGCCGCCACCGAGGTCTTCTCCGAACTCGGCTACCAGCGCGGCAAGATGTCCGAGGTGGCCCGCCGGGTCGGGGTCAGCGAGCCGGTCGTGTTCCAGAACTTCGGCTCCAAGGCCGCCGTCTTCGCGGCCGTCCTCGACCACGCGGCCGCGCTCATGTCGGACGGACTCCGCTCCTGGGCGGGCCGCTGCCCCACCGTCGGCGCCTGGCTCGCCGAACTCCTCGCCCCCGAGCACCTCGCCCAGGTGCACGCCCGGGGCACCGTCGGCGTGCTCTTCGAGGACGCCATGACCCTCACCAGCGAACCCGAGGTCCTCGACGCGGCCCGCCGCGGCAATCAGACCCTCGCCCGCACCCTCACCGACCTGCTCGAACAGGGCCACGCCGACGGCAGCCTCCGCCCCGACCTCGACCCCGCCGCCGGTGCCTGGTGGCTGATCTCCCTGCTCTCGTCGCAGCGCTTCCGCCAGACCGTCGCCCCCGACCCCACGCACACCGAAACCGCCCTCAGCGCCCTGACCCTGCGGCTGCTGGTGGGCGACTCCCCCGCCCCCTGACGGATCGGTCGAAGAACCACGGGGTACGGCCGACCTCCATGCCGGACCGGCAACGGCGACCGGGCGTTCCCGTCGAGCAGGCGCCGTACCGCCCCTTGCCGGCGCGGTCCGGCGCGACCGCACGGCCGGGTCGGAGGATGCCTCCGCCGCGGTTCGGAACGTCCTGGAAGTGGCGCCGGACCTCGGCCGGGGCGATGTCCGTTCGGAGTCGTCCAGCGGTGTCCGAGGGTCGACGTTCACGGCCCGATGATCGCGTACACGGTGCCGATCGGCACGACCCCTACGGCCCGTCAGTCCCCGCCCGGCGCGGCCGCCCCGACGGCCACCAGGGGATGCGGCGGGCGAGCAGCGCCCCGAGGGCGAGCCAGCCGGCGGCGAGGAGCCAGCCGCCGAGGACGTCCAGCGGCCAGTGCACGGCGAGGTAGACCCGGCTCAGGCCCACCAGGGCGGCGAGGCCGAGGAGCACGGCGGCCCATCGGCGGCGGGTGGCGGGTGGGCGGCCGGTTGCCGCGAGGTGCCGGCTGACCGCCCAGGCGAGCAGGCCGAAGGCGGTGGCCGAGGTGAAGGTGTGGCCGGACGGGAAGGAGAAGCCGCTCGCCGACACGGCCCATCCGGAGGCCGGGGGGCGGGGCCGGCCGGAGCCGTGCATGATCAGGGTCCGCAGCAGTTGGCCGGCGCCGAGCCATCCGAGCGGGGCGAGGGCGACGAGCAGTCTCCGCGGTCCGGCCGGGACGCGGCGTGCCGTGAGCAGCCCGGCCCCGATCGCCGCCGCGTACGGGACGAGGGCGCTGCCGAAGGACGTGACCAGGGAGGCCGCGACGCGGGCCGCACCGGGCCGGTGGCTGCCGGACCACTGGACCGCGTCCCGCTCCCAGCCGAACGGCGCCGTGCCGTGGACGGCGAAGAGCACGGCCAGCGCGGTGAATCCGGCCCAGGCTCCGACCAGGACGGCCAGGGCGGTACGGCCACCGCGCCGCGCCGCCGGGGCGTCCGTCCCGGGCGGCTGCTCCCCGTGGTCGGGGCGGGCGGCGGCCCGGTCCGCGTCGGCCACGGCGCTCACCGGCCGCCCTCGACGCTGCGGCGACCGCCGGCCGGAGGGCCGATGTCCGAACGGCCGACGACCGGACGACGGACGACCGGACGACGGACGACCGGACGACGGATGTCCGAACGGCCGGCAGTCGGCACCGGGGAGCCGGGCGCGCCGCAGGCGTCCGGTACCAGGACGGCAGGGGACGACATTCAGGCCACGCCTCTCCGGGGGTGCCGCGGGGACGGCGGACCGCCGCACCTCGTCTACATCAATGTAGACGACGGGCGCGGCCGCCTCGCACCGCCCCGCCCGCCCGTCACAGGTGGACCACCCGGACGGCGCCCGCCGGCACCTCCAGCACCCCCTCGACCAGCAGTCCGGTGAGCAGTTCCATGCCGGCGCCGGGCAGCGGCACCTGCGCCCCGCGGTCGCCGTGGTTGATCGCGAAGAGGTAGCGGCCGAGTTCGCCGACCCGTTCCACGACCTCGAGGTCGCGCGGCAGCGCCCGCTCGGGCAGGCCCGCGTCGGCGCAGACCCGGGCGAGCACGGTGTCGAGCCCTGCCGCGTCGAGCCGGGTGGACAGGTACCAGGCGGTGCCCCGGCCGAGGGTGTGGCGGGTGATCGCGGGCAGGCCGGCGGCCGGTCCCTCGGTGTGGCTCCACAGCGTCTCGGCGCCGCGCGGCACCACGAACTCGGACCAGGAGCCCGCCTGCAGCGGCCCGTCGGGGCCGTCGCCGCCGGGGCCGTCCAGCCGGACGGTCCGGCCCTCGGGCAGCGGTGCGAACTCCTCGACGGTGAGGCCGAGCACCTCGCGCAGCGCGCCGGGGTAGGGGCCCGGGTGCACGGTGTCGTGCTCGTCGACGATGCCGGAGAAGTGCCCGACGGCGAGGGTGCCGCCGTTCTCGACGTAGCGCCGCAGGTTGTCGCCGGTGGCGGCGGTCGCGAGGTACAGGGCGGGGACCAGGACGAGGGGGTAGTCGGTGAGGTCGGCCTCGGGGTGGGCGAAGTCGACGGTGAGGTGGCGGTCCCAGGCGGCGGCGTACCAGGCGTCGGCCTGGGCGCGGGCGTCGAGTTCGACGCTGGGCCGCCATTCGAGCTTCTGCGCCCACCAGGACTGCCAGTCCCACAGCACTGCGGCGTCGGAGACCACCCGGCTGTCGCGGACGCTGCCGAGCGCGCCGACGGCGGCGCCGAGGGCGACCACCTCGCGCCAGATCCGGCTGTCGGTGCCGGCGTGCGGCAGCATCGCGGAGTGGAACTTCTCGGCGCCGAACCGCGAGGCCCGCCACTGGAAGAACATGGCGCCGTCCGAGCCGCGGGCGACGTGGCAGAGGCTGTTGCGGGCCATCTCGCCGGGCTGCTTGGGCAGGTTGCGGGGCTGCCAGTTGACGGCGCCGGTGGAGTGCTCCAGCAGCAGCCAGGGGCGGCCGCCGGCGACCGAGCGGGTGAGGTCGGCGGACATGGCGAGGTTGATGTGGTTCCGGGGGGCCTCGGCGACCAGGTAGTGGTCGTTGGCGACGAGGTCCACCTCGCGGCCCCAGGCCCAGTAGTCGAGGGACTCGCACTGCGAGAGCGCCGTCATGAAGTTGGTGGTGACGGGGATGCCGGGCGCCAGCCGGTGCAGGACGTCCCGTTCCCGCTTGAAGTTCTCCAGCAGGGTGTCGCTGGTGAAGCGCGCCCAGTCGAGCTGCTGGGCGGGGTTGCCGGCGGTGGGGGTGAGCCGGGGCGGCCGGATCTCCTCCCAGGCGCCGTAGCGCTGGCCCCAGAAGGTGGTGCCCCAGGCGGCGTTGAGCTCGGCGAGGCCGGTGTACCGCTCGCGCAGCCAGCGCCGGAAGTCCTCGGCGGAGGCGTCGCAGTAGCAGGCGCTGACCGGGACGCCGTACTCGTTGTGGACGTGCCAGAGGGCGAGTGCGGGGTGGTCGGCGTAGCGCAGCGCGAGCTGTTCGGTGATGGACGCGGCGGCCTGCCGGTACGCCGGTGAGCTGTGGCAGATCGCGCCGCGGGAGCCGGCCTCCAGGCGGACGCCCTCGCGGGTGACGGGCAGGGCCTCCGGGTGTTCGCGGTAGAACCAGGCCGGCGGCACGACGGTGGGGGTGCCGAGGTCGACCCGGATGCCGCCGGCGTGCAGCAGGTCGAGCAGGCGGTCGAGCCAGCCGAAGTCGTACACGCCGCGTTCGGTCTCCAGCAGGGCCCAGGAGAAGATCCCGACGCTGACCATGGTGACGCCCGCCTGCTGCATCAGCCGGACGTCCTCCTCCCAGACCTCCTCCGGCCACTGCTCGGGGTTGTAGTCGCCGCCGTAGGCGAGGGCGGGCAGCCCGACCGGCCGGCGGCTCCGTGCGGCGGGGGCGGCGGCCGCGGTCGGGGTGACGTCGCGGGTCAGCGGGTGGTCCATGGGGGCTCCATCGGCGATCACTGTGAACGTACACAGCGCGAGTGCGCCGTGTTTCGGCAAGATAACCGTACGAGGTGAGGGATTGACAAGTGTCGTCCGGGTTTCCGTACTGTGAACGTGCACAGCGGCGGTTCCGTGAGCTCAGAGCCCGGCGCCGCTCCCGCATCCCCCACTCCGCACCCGTGATCCCGGGAGGATCCATGCACCGTCGGCTCGCCCTCGCCTCGGCCGCCGCGCTCTGCGGCACGCTCGTCCTGACCGCCTGCGGCAGCAGCGGCGGCGCCTCCGGTGACACCGCGGCCGCGGCCGGACCGGTGAAGCTGACCTTCTGGTCCTGGACGCCGAACATGGACAAGGTCGCGGCCCTCTGGAACGCCTCCCACCCGGACGTCCAGGTGTCCGTGCAGAAGCAGGCCTCCGGCGACGACCTGGTCACCAAGACCATCACCGCGGCCAAGGCCGGCAACGCCCCCGACCTCGTCCAGGTCGAGTACCAGGCACTGCCCACCCTCGTCAGCAACGACGTGCTCGCGGACATCGCCAAGCGGTCCGGCGCCGCCAAGGACAGGTTCGCGGCCGGTGTCTGGCAGCAGGTCACCCTGGGCTCCGACGCGGTCTACGCGATCCCCGAGGACACTGCCCCGCTCGCCTTCTACTACCGCACCGACCTGTTCGCCCAGTACGGCCTCAAGGTGCCCACCACCTGGGCCGAGTTCGCCGACACCGCCCGGCAGCTGAAGCAGAAGGACCCGTCGAAGGCGCTCACCACCTTCTCCGCCAACGACCCGGGCCTGTTCGCCGGCCTCGCCCAGCAGGCCGGCGCCAGGTGGTGGACGGCCTCCGGGGACGCCTGGAAGGTCGCCGTCGACGACGCCGCCACCGAGAAGGTCGCCGACTTCTGGGGCGGCCTGGTCGCCGAGGGCGCCGTCGACAACCAGCCGATGTACACCCCGGCCTGGAGCAAGGCGCTCAACGACGGCAGCCAGATCGCCTGGGTCTCCGCGGTCTGGGCGCCCGGTGTGTTCACCTCCTCCGCGCCCGACACCAAGGGCAAGTGGGCGATCGCCCCGCTGCCGCAGTGGAACGCCGGGGAGTCGGTCACCGGCAGCTGGGGCGGCTCCAGCACCGGCGTCACCACCGGCGCCGAGAAGGCCGGACACGCCGACGCCGCCACGCAGTTCGCCACCTGGCTGAACACCGACCCGCAGGCCGTCGCCGCGCTGGTCAAGGAGGCGGGCATCTACCCGGCCGCGACCGCCGCGCAGACCGGCGGCGCACTGGCGAACGCCCCCGAGTTCTTCGCGAACCAGCCCGACTTCTACACCCGGGCCGCCGAGATCGCGAAGAACACCGCACCCGCCGCCTGGGGCCCCAACGTCAACGTCGCCTACTCGACCTTCAAGGACGCCTTCGGCAAGGCCGCCCAGAACAAGTCCGGCTTCCCCGCCGCACTCACCGCGATCCAGCAGGCCACCGTCGCCGACCTGAAGAAGAACGGCTTCACCACCCAGGGTTGAGCCGCAGCGCTCCGCCAGGAGCGCGTGGGGGTACCTCCCGGCCGAAGACCGGGGGAGAACTGCGCACTTCGGATGCGGGCCACCGTAGGAACCCGAGGTCGGCCCCGGTCCGTCGGTGCAACCGCCCCCGGACTGCGCAGTTCCCCCGCGCCCCTGGGGGACTCCCCTCTGCCGCAAGACAATGCCCCCGCACACCCCCTAGGACCGCCATGGCGTCACCGTCCGCCGCCCGCCCCGCCCGGCGCCTCGCGCCGTACGCCTTCCTCGCCCCGGCCGTAGCGCTGTTCGCGCTGTTCTTCGCGCTGCCGATCGGCTACGCCCTCTACCTGAGTTTCCGCGCCGTCCGGGTGAAGGGCCTCGGACTCGGCTCGCACGCCCGCACCGAGGTCTGGGCCGGCCTGTCCAACTACACCTCGGCCCTCACCGATCCGGAGCTGCTCGCCGGCTCCGGCCGCACCCTGCTGTACGGCGCCCTGCTGGTGCCCGCCATGCTGGGTGCCGCCCTGCTGTTCGCCCTGCTGCTGGACACCCCGCGGCTGCGGCTCGGGGCGTTCTCCCGCCTGGCGATCTTCCTGCCGTACGCGGTGCCGGGCATCGTGGCCTCGCTGCTGTGGGGCTTCCTCTACCTGCCGACCGTCAGCCCCGGCTACTTCCTGCTGGAGAAGGCCGGCATCGGCGGCCCCGACCTGCTGCACGGCAACGGCCTCTTCGTGGCGCTGGCCAACATCGCGGTCTGGGGCGGCACGGGCTTCAACATGATCGTCATCTACACCTCGCTGCGGGCGATCCCCGCGGAGCTGTACGAGGCGGCCCGGCTGGACGGCGCCTCCGAGCTGCAGATCGCGCTGCGGGTGAAGATCCCGATGGTGGCGCCCTCGCTGGTGCTCACCTTCTTCTTCTCGATGATCGCCACCCTGCAGGTGTTCAGCGAGCCGATGACCCTCAAGCCGCTCACCAACTCGATGAGTTCCACCTGGAGTCCGCTGATGAAGGTCTACCGCGACGCCTTCGTGGTGGGTGACATCCACTCCGCCGCCGCCACCTCGACGATCGTCGCCGTGGCGACCCTCGTCCTGTCCTTCGGCTTCCTCACCCTGGTCAACAAGCGCTCCACGGGGGGCAACTGACGATGAGCACCACACTGACCGAAGGCCGCCGCACCGCCCCCGCCGCCGGAACGGCACCGGGCGACCGCGTCGCCGCGCCGCGGCGCCGCCCGGCCTGGGGGCCGACCCTGGTGCTGCTGCTCGGCGCCGTGTACTGCCTGATCCCGATCCTCTGGGTGGTGATGGCGGCGACCAAGAGCAGCGACGAACTGTTCACCACCTTCACCCTCTCCCCCGGCAGCGGGCTGGTCGGCAACCTCACCGACCTGTCGCACTACCGCGACGGCGTCTACTGGCAGTGGATGGCCAACTCCGCCCTCTACGCGGGTGCCGGCGCCCTGCTGTCCGCCGCCGTCTCCGGTGCCACCGGCTACGCGCTCGCCAAGTACCGCTTCCGGTGCCGCGCCACCGTCTTCAACGTCCTGCTGGCGGGCGTGCTGATGCCCCCGATCACCCTCGCCGTGCCGCAGTACCTGCTGATGGCGAAGGCCGGTCTGGCGGACAGCTACTGGTCGGTGCTGCTGCCGAGCATCCTCAGCCCGTACGGCATCTACCTCGCCCGGATCTACGCGGCCGCGGCGATCCCGGACGAGGTGGTCGAGGCGGCCCGGGTCGACGGCGCGCGGGAGTGGCGGCTGTTCCGCAGCGTGGCGCTGCCGATGATGGTGCCGGGCCTGGTCACCGTCTTCCTGTTCCAGTTCGTGGCGATCTGGAACAACTTCCTGCTGCCGTACATCATGCTCGGCGACGACCGGAAGTTCCCGGTCACCGTCGGCCTGTACTCGCTGCTGCAGCAGGGCGCCAACGCGCCCGCGCTGTACACCCTGGTGGTGACCGGTGCGCTGCTGTCGATCCTGCCGCTGATCGCGCTCTTCCTGGGACTCCAGCGGTACTGGCGCATCGATCTGCTCTCGGGGGCCGTAAAGTCCTGACCGTCCACCAGTCGGCCGGTGCGCCGGTCGACCGGTCGGCCGGTCCGCCCGTCCACCTGTCCACCCGTCCGCCCGCGCCGGCTCCGCCCGAGGAGTCCGGCGCCCGGCCCCGCAAGGAAGCGCCCAGCACCATGACGGAACCAGAGTCCCGGGACCGCTCGGCCGGCAAGCCCCGCCGGCCGCCGACCATCCACGACGTCGCCGCGGTCGCGGGGGTCTCGCGCGGCACCGTCTCCCGGGTGCTGCAGGGCGGCCACAACGTCAGCACGGCCTCCCGGGAGGCCGTGCAGGCGGCGATCGACGAGCTCGGGTACGTGGTGAACCGCGCCGCCCGCAGCCTGGTGACGCAGCGTTCCGGTTCCGTGGCCTTCCTGCTGACCGAGCCGCAGGAGCGCTTCTTCGAGGACCCGAACTTCACCACCCTGCTGCGGGGCTGCACCCAGGCGCTGGCCGCGCACGACATCCCGCTGCTGCTGATGACCGCCGGCGACGAGGCGGAGCGCCGCCGGGTCACCCGCTACCTGGCCGCCGGGCACGTCGACGGAGTGCTGCTGGTCTCCTCGCACCGCGGCAACCCGATGATCGAGCACCTGCGGGAGGCCGGGATCCCGATGGTCTGCTGCGGCAAGCCGCTCGGCCAGCGCGGCCGGGTCAGCTACGTCGCCGCGGACGACCGGGAGGGCGCCAAGGACATGGTCCGCCACCTCGCCGAGTCCGGCCGCACCCGGATCGCCACCGTCGCCGGGCCGCAGGACACCCCGGGCGGTGTCGAGCGGCTGCTCGGCTACCGGGAGGTCCTCGACGAGTACGGCCTCGCCCACGACGAGCGGCTGGTGGCGTACGGGGACTACACCCGGGCGGGCGGGGAGGCGGGCGCCGCCGAGCTGCTGGCCGCCGCACCCGACCTGGACGCGCTGTTCGTCGCCTCCGACCTGATGGCCGACGGCGCGCTGACCGCCCTCGACCGGGCCGGCCGGTCGGTGCCGGAGGACGTCGCGGTGGGCGGCTTCGACGACTCCCCCACCGCGCTGACCACCCGCCCTCCGCTCACCACCGTCCGCCAGCCCTGGGACCGGATCAGCAGCGAGATGGTCCGCCTGCTGCTCGCCCAGATCGCCGGCGACACGGCCCCGACGGTGATCCTCCCCACCGAGCTGGTGGTCCGCGACTCGGCGTAGGACGTGTCTGCTGAGGGCGTACGGACACCGCACGGGGGCGCTCGGGGCACCCATGTGGCATCCGTACGCCTTTGACGACACGTCACGCCTTTGACGACACGTCCGGGGACCTGGTGCCCGGGCCGCGGTCGGCGGGCCGTGCCGGATCAGAAGGCCTGGGGGCCGAAGCGTCCCCAGGCCACGGTGGCGGTCAGCACCAGCAGCACCAGGTTGACGGCGATGCCCGGGTACTCCTTGCGGCGTGCGTGGACGACGGCCGCGCCGACCATGGTCAGCGCCAGGCCGAGGGCCGCCCAGGCGGTGAGGACGGGGGCGACGCCGAGGGCGGCGGGCAGGACCAGGCCGAGGCCGCCGAGCACCTCGGCGGCGCCTATCGCCTTGACGGCGCCGGCCGGCCAGTCCCCCGCCCAGGCCATGCCCGCGGCGACGAGCTTCTCCCGCGGCTGGACCGTCTTCATCGCACCGGCGGCGGCGAAGGCGGCGGCGAGCAGGATCGCGATGATCCACAGGGTGGTGTTCACGGTGGGGTTCCTCCCGGAATTGACTTGAACCTTCAACCAGAAGATAGGGAGGGATGACTTGAAGAGTCAAGTGATCGGCTGAGTGGAACCGGAGGTGGCGAGCGGCCCCGGGGCGCCGGCCCGGCCACGCTAGGGTGGTGGCCATGGACGCAGAGGAACCGCGCTGGCTGAGCGAGGAGGAGACGGAGTCCTGGCTCGCCCTGGGCAGCATGCTGATCCGGCTGCCCGCCGCCCTGGACGCTCAGCTGCAACGGGACGCGGGCATCAGCCACTTCGAGTACCAGGTGATGGCCGGCCTCTCGATGTCGTCCGAGCGCACCCTGCGGATGAGCGAACTCGCCGTGCTCGCCGACGGTTCGCTCTCCCGCCTCTCGCACGTGGTCAAGCGCCTGGAGCAGCGCGGCTGGGTCCGGCGCACCCCCGACCCCGAGGACGGCCGCTACACGCTGGCGGTCCTCACGCCGGCCGGCTGGGACAAGGTGGTCGCCACCGCCCCCGGGCACGTCGCCGAGGTCCGCCGCCTCGTCTTCGACCCCCTCACCCGGGCCCAGCAGCGCCAGCTCCGCGAGATCGGACACCGCGTCACCACCGCGATCGACCCCACCGGCAGCTGCCCCGGCACGGCCTGACGCCGCATCGGCTCCCGCCCCGACGACAACTCGGGGGTCCGGCGGCGACCGGCCGGGAAGGCGACGGCCGGGCTCACTCCAGCAGGTCGTCGGCGGTGGTGCCGGGCGGCAGCGGCAGCAGGCCCTTGGCGGCGAAGCCGCGCAGCACGGTCTCCCAGCCGGGGTGGTCCGCGAGCAGGGCGTGCAGTTCGTCGGTGGCGGCGGCGGCCTCACCGCGGGCCATCAGGGCTCCGGCCCGCAGGAAGCGCAGGCCCTGTTCGCCGGGCAGGGCGGCCAGGGCGGTGTCGATCGCCCGGAGGGCTCCGTCCGGGTCGCCGCCGTACAGCGACTCCACGGCCCGGTCGAACCCCCGGTAGGCGTCGGCGGCGGTGAGCAGCCGCGCGAGGTCGCCGAGCGGGTCGGTGGAGCGGTCCGTCCGCAGGTCGACCAGCCGGCCCTGCCAGGGCTCGCCGTGGGTGCCGGACACCACCAGCAGGGCGGCGGACATCCGGCCGCGGGCGCAGCGGCGGGCGGCCTCGGCGGCGCGCAGCGCGGTGTGCAGGCGGTGCGGGAAGGGTCCGCGGGCGGCGGTGTAGGCCTCGGCCATGGCGGGCCAGACCCGGTCGGTGGCGGCCATGTTGGCCTGGACGGCGCAGCCGTCCTCGATGAGGTGGCCGGCGTGGTCGACGCAGAGCGCGCCGGTGCGGGCGGCGAGGGTGCCGTCGGCGGAGACGACGGCGACCTGCCGCATCTCGGCGGCCGGGTCGGTGGCGACGGCGTCGGCGAGGGTGTCGGGGGCGGACATCCCGGCGGCGAGTCCGTCGAGGCAGCGGGGACCGTGGGAGGTCTCGGTGAAGCCCTGGGTGGCGACCGCCCCGACGCCGGGCCGGGCCCAGGGGACGAGCGTGCCGACGGCGAGTGCCGCCGACTGGACGGCGACGCCGAGCGCGCCGGTCTCGGGGTCGCGCGCCACGATCGAGTACGTCATTGCGGCCTCCCGCCCCCGGGTTGCGCCCACCGCTCAGATCCTCCGCCTTCCGGCCGGAACCCACCAGTGGGCCTTCCGTCCGCCCCGCTTCCGAATTAGAGTACTGCTTCATGATGAAGGACGTACATATGTCGAGGGAGCTGTCGGCCGATGCCGACGGCCGGTTCTACGATGCGGGGGTCCGGGCCTCGATGGCGGCGTTCGCGGTGGACGGCGACACCCGGGCCCTGGAGGCGGCGGCGGCGCTGCGCTCCGCCACCCAGGCGGTGGACCGCCTGCGGGCACTGGGCGCGGGCGGTCGCGGGTTGAGCACGGGGGCGCTGGACGTCCTCGTCCGGCTGGCCGCGGAGGACGGGGAGGGGCTCTCCGTCGGGGAGCTCGCCCGGTCCGGCGGGGTCAGTTCCCGCAACGTCACCGGCCTGGTCGACACGCTGGAGGGCGACGGGCTGGTGCGGCGGGTCCGGGACACGGCGGACCGGCGGTCGGTCCGGGTGCTCCTGACGGCGGAGGGCCGGGCCTGGCTGGAGGCCTTCCGCGGTCCGACGCAGCGCGCCATGGCCGCCGTCTTCCGGGGCTTCACGCCGGAGGACCTCGCCGTCTTCCGGCACCTGTGCCTGCGCCTGGTCGACAACCAGCGCCGCCTGGAGGAACACCTGGCCGGCACCCCCGCGGGGCCGCCGACCCCCTGACCCGCCGAGGCGACGGGGCAGGTCAGGAGGGGAGGGAACGGGCGAGGCGGAAGCCCACGTCGTCGACGGCGAAGGTGGGGTGGCTGCGGCGGCGGGCGGAGGCGCGGCAGCTCCAGTGCTCGTCGAACCAGCCGCCGCCCCGCAGCACCCGGTAACTGCCGTAGACCTCGGCGTCGTAGACGTCCCAGCACCAGTCCCAGACGTTGCCGAGCATGTCGTGGAAGCCCCAGGCGTTGGGCCGCTTGCCGCCCACCTCGTGCGGGCGCTCCCCCGAATTGCCGCGGTACCAGGCGATCTCGTCGAGCGGCCCGTAGTGCGGTCCGTCGGTGCCGGCGCGGCAGGCGTGCTCCCACTCGGCCTCGGTCGGCAGCCGGTAGCCGTCGGCGGAGGCGTCCCGGTCGACGCCCTCGCCGTCCTCGTGCAGCCGGTAGGCGGGCCGCAGCCCCGCGCGGGCGGAGAGGGCGTTGCAGAACCGGACGGCGTCCCACCAGGAGACGCCCTCGACGGGCAGCCGGCCGCCGCGGGCCGGGCCCGGCCGCTGCCCGGTGACCTCGGCGTAGAGGGCCCGGGTGACGGGCACGTCGGCGAGCTCGTACGGGGCCGGCCGGACGCTCCAACTGCGTTGCGTGCGCCGGTCGGTGAGCACGACCTCACCAGCGGGGACGGCGATCATCGTGTGGTGCGCGCTCAGGTCCATGATCGCCATCCTAGGTCCGGCGACGGCGCCGTGGGCGCTCTCTCCGCTCATGCCGAGGGCCCGGCAGGGGTGCCTGCCGGGCCCTCGGGAATGGTGGCCGGAGTCGGATTCGAACCGACGACCTCTGGGTTATGAGCCCAGCGAGCTACCGAGCTGCTCCATCCGGCGATGGGTGTTCACCGTACCGGCGGGCTCTGGCTGACGGACGATCGTCGTCCGTGCGGTGCGGGCGGCTGCCCGTCAGGGGCAGGTGACGACCTGTCCGGCCCAGGAGAGGCCGCCGCCGAAGGCGAGGAGCAGCACGCGGGCGCCGGAGGGCAGTTCGCCGCGCTCGGTGAGCTTGGAGAGGGCGAGCGGCACGGAGGCGGCCGAGGTGTTGCCGGACTCGACGACGTCCTGGGCGATCAGGACGTGCGACGGCAGGTCGAGCTGGCGGACGAGGGCCTCGATGATCCGCAGGTTGGCCTGGTGGGTGACCACGCCGGTGAGCTCGGACGGGGCGATGCCGGCGCGTTCGCAGGCCTCGCGGGCGATGGCGGGCAGTTCGCCGGTGACCCAGCGGAACACCGACTGGCCCTCCTGGGCGAACCGCGGCTGCCAGTCGTCGACGAGCCGGACGGCGCTGCCGCGGGAGGGGTCGGAGCCCCAGGCGACCGGGCCGATGCCCGCGGTGTCGGAGGCGCTGAGCACGGCCGCGCCGGCGCCGTCGCCGAGCAGGACGCAGGTGCTGCGGTCGGTCCAGTCGGTCACGTCGGACATCTTCTCGGCGCCGATGACCAGGGCGTGCCGGGCGGCGCCGGCCCGCAGGCTGTGGTCGGCGGTGGCGAGGGCGGTGCAGAAGCCGGCGCAGCCGTTATTGAGGTCGAAGGCGACGGCGGAGGGGATCGCGAGCCGGGCGGCGACCTGGGCGGCGGTGGAGGGGCAGCGGTCGATCGCGCTGCAGGTGGCGACGGTGATCAGGCCGATGTCGGCGGGTTCCAGGCCGGCCGCGGCGAGGGCCTTCTCGGCCGCGGCGGCGGCCATGTCGGCGACGGTCTCCTCGGGGGCGGCGATCCGGCGGGTGGCGATGCCGGTGCGGCGGCGGATCCATTCGTCGTTGGTGTCGACCATCGCGGCGAGGTCGTCGTTGGTCAGGACGCGGGCGGGCTGGTAGTGCCCGAGTGCGGTGATGCGACTGCCCTGCATGCCGGTTTCTCCTCGGCTCGGCGACGGTTCCCGGGAATATAGCAACCGATCGGTCGGACGCTAAGTGGGAGGCGGCTGGATACGATGACGGCATGAGTCCACGCAAGTCCGTCGCCGAGGCCCGAAGAACGAGGGACCGCATCCTGGAGCACGGCATTGCGATCGCCTCCGTCGACGGCCTGGACGGGCTGACCATCGGTCGCCTCGCCACCGACCTGGGCATGAGCAAGGCCGGCGTGCTCGGCCACTTCGGCACCAAGGAGGCGCTGCAGCTCGCCGCGCTGGACGGCGCGGCGGCGATCTTCTCCCGCACGGTGTGGGCACCCGCCGAGCACCGGCCGCCCGGCCTGGCCCGGCTGCGGGCCGTCTGCGAGGCGTGGATCACCTACCTGGAGACGGACCGGGACACCTTCCCCGGCGGGTGCCTGTTCACCACCGCCGCCGTCGAGTTCGACGCCCGCAGCGGGCCGGTGCGCGACGCGGTCGGGCGGCTGCTGCGGGTCTGGCGCCGCCGGCTGGCCGCGGAGGTGCGCACCGCCGTCGCCGAGGGCGAGCTGCCGGCCGGCACCGACGCGGAGCAGCTCGTCTACGAGCTGGGCGGCCTCTACCTCGCGCTGAACCAGGAGCTCCAGCTCTTCGGCGCCCCCGGCGCCGCCGAGCGCACCCGGCGCGGCCTGGACCGCCTGCTCGGCCCGGGCGCCCCGGCGGACCCGGCCCTCACCTCCCGCGCCTCCTGAGCCGGCACCGCCCCGGACGGCGGCCGGGACGCGGGTACCGGCGGCGCGCAGGCCCGGGTCGCGCCCCCGCTACCGTGGACGGCATGGATCTTCCCTCCGCCGAACGGACCGTCAGCGACGACCTGGGCACGCCGGTCCGGCTCGGCCCGGTCTCCCGGGTGGTGTCGCTGGTGCCCTCGCTCACCGAGGCGGTCGCCGCGACCCGCCCGGGGCTGCTGGTCGGCGCCACGGACTGGTGCAGCCACCCGGCCGGGCTGGACGTGGCCCGGATCCGCGGCACCAAGAACCCGGACACCGCCCGGATCGCGGCGCTGCGCCCCGACCTGGTGATCGCCAACGAGGAGGAGAACCGCGCCCCCGACCTCGCGGCGCTCCGCGACGCCGGACTCGCCGTCTGGGTCACCCGGGTCCGCACCCTCGACGAGGCCTTCGCCTCGCTCGACCGGCTGCTCACCACCGCCTGCGGCCTGCCCCGGCCGGCCTGGCTCGACGAGGCGCAGCGGGCCTGGCGCGACCTGCCCGTCCCGGCGGGGCAGCCGCGCCGCGCGGTGGTGCCGATCTGGCGGCGGCCGTGGATGGTGCTCGGCCGCGACACCTTCGCCGGTGACCTGCTGCGCCGCCTCGGCGTGCACCAGCTGTACGCCGACCACGCCGAGCGCTACCCGGCCGTTCCGCTGGACGAACTGCAGGCCGCGGGGGCGGAGTTGGTGGTCCTGCCGGACGAGCCCTACCGCTTCACGGCGACCGACGGGCCGGAGGCCTTCCCCGGCGTCCCGGCCGCCCTGGTCAGCGGCCGCCACCTCACCTGGTACGGCCCCTCGCTGGCCGAGGCGCCCGCCCTTCTCGCCGCCGCGCTCGCCGCCGCGACCCCGTCCTGAGCCGCCGGCGGTCCGCCGAGGGTGTCACCGGGCGCCGGGCGGGCGGTCGAAGACGCAGTCGCCGCAGACCCCGCCGCCCGGCACCCGGTAGTAGAGGCAGCAGGAGCTGCGCCGGAAGGCGAGCGGGCGGTCCGGGGCGGTGACGCTCCCGGTGCCCTCCAGCGGCGGGGTGTCCAGCAGGTCCCGGACGAGTGCCTCGGCGCGGCGCGCGGCCGCGGTGTGCCGGACGGACGGCGCGGCGGCCAGCACCCGGCCGGCGCCGACCAGGGCCGAGGCGGCGTTGCCGTCGAGCAGGCGTTCCGCCACCGGCGCGACCGAGCGGACGGCCGCGGCCAGCGGGACGAGGTTCTCCACCGCCACGGCCTGCCGGAGGCCGTCGGCGAGCGGTCCGTCCGCGGCGGCCGGCCGGTCCGGCAGCCACAGCTCGAAGGTTCCCCGGGCGGGCAGCGCCCCGTGGGCGCGGTCGGGGTGCAGGTCCGGGACGACGCCGCCGAGCGCGGCGGCGCCGAGTGCCACCGACCAGAGCCTGGAGGCGAGGCCGAGGTGCACCAGCGAGGCCGCCACCCGCGGCTCCCGGGTGCCCATCTGCCGCGCAGCCTGCCCGATCCGCGCGGCGAGCGGCCCGTCGGGCCCCGCGGCGTACAGCTCCCGCAGCGGCCGGAACCCGGCCGGCGGCGCCTCGCCCGTCCGCACCGCGAAGTACGGCCCGACCCGGCCGACCGCCGCCCACACCTCGGACACCCCCATCGCCACCTCTCCCTCCCGGTCTGCGCGGCAAGCCAACCAGGGCCCGGGATGCCGCGCAATCAGGGTCCGCCGCACCCGGCGGGGACGGCTCCCGCGGTGCATTCGCACACCAGCGCGGTCCACGGCGTAAGCTCGTCGGAGAGCGAACGTTCTCCGACACCGCTGGGGGATCCATGGACCAGGCCGAGGCCCGGACGCGCCTGCTGGACGCCGCCGAGCGGCTCTTCTACGAGCGCGGCATCCAGGCCGTCGGCGTCGACCAGATCCGCACCGCCTCGGGCGTCTCGCTCAAGCGGCTGTACCAGGTCTTCCCGTCCAAGTCCGATCTGGTGCTGGCCTACCTGCAGCGGCGGGACACCCGCTGGCTGGCCTCCCTCACCGGGTACGCCGACGCCCGGCCGGCGGGCGACGAACGGATCCTGGCGGTCTTCGACTGGCTGCACGCCTGGTTCGGCGAGCCGGACTTCCGCGGGTGCGCCTTCGTCAACGCCTACGGCGAGCTCGGCGCGACCGACCCGGCGGCGGCCGAGGCCGTCCGGGCCCACAAGGGCGCGCTGCGCGACTACCTCGGCGGACTGCTGCGGCTGGCCGGCGGGCCGCAGTCCCTGCTCGACCCGGTGTTCCTGCTGGCCGAGGGCGCCATGACGACCGCCGCGATCACCGGCTCCCCCGAGGTGGCCCTGCGGGCCCGCGACGCGACGGCCGCGCTGCTGGCGTCCGCCGCACCGGCCGCCGCCTGACGCCCCGCCGGGGAGCGCCTCAGAGGCCCAGCTCGCTCAGACCGGGGTGGTCGTCGGGCCGGCGGCCGAGCGGCCAGCGGTACTTGCGGTCGGCCTCCGCGATCGGCAGGTCGTTGATGCTGGCGTGGCGCACCCGCATCAGCCCGTCCTCGTCGAACTCCCAGTTCTCGTTGCCGTACGAGCGGTACCACCGGCCCGAGTCGTCGTGCCACTCGTAGGCGAACCGCACCGCGATGCGCCGCTCCCCGTACGCCCACAGCTCCTTGACGAGGCGGTACTCGTGCTCGCGCGCCCACTTGCGGGTCAGGAACGCGACGATCTCGTCGCGGCCGGTGGCGAACTCGGAGCGGTTCCGCCAGCGCGAGTCGACGGTGTAGGCGAGGGCGACCCGCTCGGGGTCGCGGGTGTTCCAGCCGTCCTCGGCGAGGCGGACCTTCTCGATCGCGCTCTGCTCGGTGAACGGCGGCAGGGGCGGGCGCTTGCTCATGGGGATCCTCCGGCCGCGCGGGCTCGTCCAGTCGAGAGAACGGCCGTTCTCCCGATGGCCCCACCCTAGGAGAACGATCGCTCTCCCGCAAACGCGGGCCTGCTGTCACCCGCCCGACGAGCGCCCGCCGGGACGGCTACGCGGTGCCCTCCTCGGCCGGCACCGCCGCCATCCACTCCACCGGCAGGCGCACGGACGCCCCCGCCGCCTCGGCCACCGCGCCGTACGGGTCGGGGCGAGCAGCGCCGGCAGGCACCGCACCGGCAGACCGGGGTCCCCCGCCGCCGCGACGCGGACCCGTGGCCGGGCGTCGGAGGTGAGCCGTTCCAGGACGCCGCCCGGAAGACCGGCACGGGCCGCCGCCGCGCGCACGTGCTCGCGGTCCGAGTCCGCGAGCCGCGGGTGGACCCGTGCAGGGAAGTGCCTACGGGACTCGGCGGGCAGGGTCGTCGGATCCATCCGGCAGACCCCGTCGGCGGCCGGTTCGCGCCGCGGACACACCGGCCCGCCGACGGAACCACTCCGATGCCGGACACCGGGACGGCGTGATCCGGCCGGCTGACCTAGGGTCGGACTGCAAGCGGCCGAACGGGTGCACGCGCCCGGCGGTCCGTTCCGCTCCGCACTCCTCGGAAGGCAGTCGACCATGCCTACGACGTCCGAAACGCCCGTCCTGGACACCCTCGCCGCGATGACGATCGACTCGATCGAGCGGTGCGGGATGAACGAGGACATGCTCATCCTCACCCGGATCGCCGCGCTCGCCGCCATGGACGCACCGACGATCTCCTACCTCGCCCACCTCGGTCCGGCCGTCGAGGCCAATGTGACCGCGAGCCAGCTGCAGGACGTCCTGGTGGCCATCGCCCCGATCGTGGGGACGGCCCGGGTGATGTCCGCCGCCGGGCACATCACCGAGGCCCTCGGTGTCGCCATCGCCGTGGCCGACGCCGAGATCCAGGCCCAGGTGAACGGCCAGTAGTCCGCCGCGCCCCCGCGCAGCAACACGCCGACCGGCACTCCCCCGCAGGGAGCGCCGGTCGGCGCGTGGTTTCCGGAGCCGCCCGCGGACTACTTCGCCGCGGCGGCCTCCAGCAGGACGTCCACCAGGCGCTCGGCGGCGTCGGGGCGGCCCTGGG
This sequence comes from Kitasatospora arboriphila, assembly GCF_039528095.1. NCBI lineage: Bacteria > Bacillati > Actinomycetota > Actinomycetes > Kitasatosporales > Streptomycetaceae > Kitasatospora > Kitasatospora arboriphila. The sequence goes on along the minus strand of NZ_BAAALD010000085.1, from coordinate 13,900 downwards.
CGCGGGCCCGGTGCGCCATCTCGGCACGGCGCGAGGGGTCGGACAGCAGCGGCGCGACGGCCCGGCACAGGCCGTCCGCGGTGACCTCGCCGAGCAGCGCCACGGCCGCGCCGGAGTCCTGCAGGTGACCGGCGTTGTGGGCCTGCTCGTTGCCGGCCGAGGAGGCCAGCGGAACGAGCACGGAGGCCTTGCCGAGGGCGGTGAGTTCGGCGATCGTCCCGGCGCCGCTGCGGGAGACGACCACGTCCGCCAGCGCCAGCACGTCCGGGAGTTCGGGGCCGACGAAGGGCGTGACCAGGTAGCGGGCGGCGAGGTGCGGGGGCAGGGCGGCGGCCCGGGCCCGCAGGCCGTCGGCGTGCGCGGCACCGCACTGGTGCACGACGTTGGCGCCGGTCAGCAGCCAGGGCAGCGCCTCCTCGACCAGGCCGTTGATCTGCAGCGAGCCCTGGGCGCCGCCGGTCACGTACACGGTGGGCAGGTGCGGGTCGAAGCCGTACAGGCCGAGCGCCTCGACGGCCTTGGCGGGGACGCCGTGGAACACCTCGGGGCGGACCGGATTGCCCGTCACCACGGCCCGGGCGCGGGCGCCCTCGGGCAGCAGCGGCACGGTGGACTCGGAGGAGACCGCGAAGCGGGCGGCGATCCGGGCGAGCATCCGGTTCGCCAGGCCGAGGCGGACGGTCTGCTCGTGGACGACCAGCGGCGCACCGCACCGGCCGGCGGCGCGGCCGACCGGGACGGCGACGTAGCCGCCGGTGGCGAGCACCACGTCGGGGGCGAAGTCGGCGACCACCTTGCGGGCCTGCAGGATGCCGCGGACGACCCGGAACATGTCGCGGACGTTGGCGGGCGAGGCCATCTTCAGCGGGTTCGAGGACCGGCGGATCTTGCCGGTGGCCACCGTGGCGAACGGGATGCCCTCGTTCGCGGCGACCCGGGCCTCCAGGCCCTCGGCGGTGCCGACCCAGAGCACCTCCAGCCCCTGCCCGGCGGCGCCGAGCCGGGCGCGGAGCGTCCGCACGGCGGTCAGCGCGGGGTAGGTGTGGCCGCCCGTGCCACCGCCGGTGACGAGCAGTCGGAACGGCCGCGCGGCGGCGGGCTGATGGTGGTCGGCGCGGTGCAAGGACGCTCCCGGGTGACGGCGTTCGGCCCGGACTCGGCCGCGCCGGAGGGCAGTTGGACAATCAGGACGATATCAGCCCAATCATCGCAGGTCCCGGCCGGGGACCCCGCCTACGGGGACGCCGGAACGGCTACCTCGGTTCCACCGACCGGAATCCGCTGTCGGCCCGCGGCACGACTGCGGAACGTGGAGCACAACACGGCGGTGAACGACGGCCGGACGCCGTCGGCCGACTCGCTCGCCGTGCCGGCGAAGCACCGATGGCAGCGGAACTTCTACTCCTGAAGGGCCCCGGCCGACCGGCGGACTCCACCGCGGGCCGCGGCGCTCCGCCGGCCGGTGCCGGGATCCCCGCGTCGGTGCCGTGATCCTGCGGCCGGTGCCGGATCCGTCGGTCAGTCCTGGATCCGCCGGTCAGTCCTGGATCCGTCGCCAGGGGCGGTCCGCCTCCAGCGCGAACGCCAGCTCCAGCAGGACGCGTTCCTGCCCGTGCCCGGCGGACAGGTGGACGCCGATCGGCAGGCCGTCGTCCGTGCTGCCGGCGGGCAGCGAGATCCCGGGCGCCCCGGTCACGTTGTTGATTGGGGTGAACGCCACGTACCGCTGCAGACGCCCCATCAGCTCCTCGAACGGCACGTTGGGGCTGAGATGGCCGATCGGCGGGGCGGTGTGCGCGAGCACCGGGGAGAGCACGGCGTCATGGCTGCGGAAGAGTTCGGCGTAGGCCTGCTCGGCGCGGCCCAGTCGCCGCAGCGCACCGGGGATGCGGGCGAACTCGCGGTGGAAGCTGCGGCGCAGGCCCGAGGTGAGGCCGTCGAGGCGGGCGGTGCGGAAGCTGCGGTCCAGCATCAGCCGGCCGGTGGCGGCGATGAGGAAGGCGATGTAGCCCCAGTAGAGGGTGAAGTCGCGGGAGAACTCCTCGCCGAAGGGCAGGACGGTCGGCTCGACCCGGTGGCCGAGGGCCTCCAGGCGGAGCGCGGTGTCCTCGACGGCGCGGCGGGTGGCCGCGTCGGTGTCGGCGAGCGGCGAGTCGAGGACGAGGCCGATCCGCAGCGGGCCGGTGCCGGGGCCCTCGACCAGGCCGAGCGGGGGCAGTGCGGGGTTGCGGTGGTGGCGTTCGGCGGCGGCGAAGAACGCGGCGGTGTCCCGGACGGAACGGGTGAGCACGCCGTCCGTGACCAGGTCGATCGGCAGGCGGCGGCCCTGGTCGTTGGGCACCAGGCGGCCGCGGGTCGGCTTGAGGCCGATCAGCCCGCAGCAGGCCGCGGGGATGCGGATCGAGCCGCCGCCGTCGTTGGCGTGGGCGATCGGCACGACGCCCGCCGCGACCAGGGCCGCCGAGCCGCCGGAGGAGGCGCCGGGCGAGTGCGAGGGCTTCCAGGGGTTGCGCACCGGCTCCGCGGCGGCGTACTCGGTCGAGGCGTTGAGTCCGAACTCGGGGAGCCGGGACTTGCCGAGCACGGCGACGCCGGTGGCGAGGAACTGGTCGGCGAACCCGGCGGTGCGCCGGGCGGGCCGGGCCCGGAAGGCGGCGCTGCCCTGCCCGGTGGGCATGCCGCGCAGGTCGACGTTGTCCTTGAGGTAGGTGGGCACGCCGTAGAACGGCGCCAGTCGGCTGTCGGCGGTGAGCCGCGGCAGGCGGGCGGCGAAGGCGACCGGTTCGAGGGCCGCGTCGATCCGCCGGGCACGGGCCGCGGCGGCCTCCGCGAGTTCGTCGGGGCTCGCCTCGCCGGACCGGACGAGTCCGGCCAGCGCCACCGCGTCGTGGTCCCCGAGTACGTCGTCGCCGAATGCGTGCACCCGATCGTCCGCCATGCCAACCCCCGCTTCTACCGGCCAGTAATACCGCTCGCGGGCGGCATTCTAGGGGCGCGGGCTGCTGCGGTACACGCCCCCTCGGCGCGTCGCGACCCGGTCCGCCGCCGGGAGCAGCGGGAGCCGGGCCGGGAGCGGCCGACCGGAGTCGGCAGGAACGGACGGACCGCCGACGGGGTGTCAGCCGAGCCGCGTACGGGTGCCCGGGCCGGAACCCGACCGGCGGGTGAGGGCCGGACGCGAGGGCCGGACGTCCGGGCCGGAGCGGGCCGCCGAGGGCGGAGCCTCCCGCCCGGCGGCGCTGCGCGCGGCCAGCAGGGCGACCGCCCGGGCCGCGGCGGGTTCGGGAACTCCCAGGTCGGCGGCGCGCTGCTGGCAGATCGAGCACCAGACCGGGCTGGCCGGGCCGTCGCTGTAGGCGAGCGACTCGGGCGGCAGGTAGCTGAGCGAGCACTCCCGGCAGACGAACACGGACCTCATCCGTACACCACCCCCGCGCCGCCGCACCGACCGCACGGCGACCAGTACCGGTGCTCGCGGTGCACCTGCCAGCCGCTGCCGTCCGCCTCCACCGTGTGCTGCACCTTCTCGGTGCCGCGCCGCCCGGCACATCCCGGGCACACCTGGGGTTCGGCCACAACACCACCTCCTGTGATCAGACGGTAGCGCGCCGCAGCCATGATCGGTGGCGCATCGTCAGTCGCGCCCCGTGCAGGGCGGGTTGACGTCGCGCCGCACACCGGGAGCACCGGCGGGTCACAGGCCGACGGCGCCGTCGATGCGTTCGCGCAGCAGGTCCGCGTGGCCGTTGTGGCGGGCGTACTCCTCGATCATGTGGACGAGCACCCAGCGCAGCGACACCGGGCCTCGCCAGTCGTCCAGGCCCTCCAGGTCCAGGTGCGGTGCCTCGGCCGCGAACCGCTCGGCGAAGGCGACCTCGTCCCGCCACGCCTGCCACGAGGCCCGGACGACCTCCGGATCGTCGGTGGCACCGTCGAAGTCCCCGTCCGGGTCGGCCTCCGAGACGAACAGCGCCGGCGCGTCCTGCCCGGCCAGGACCCGGCGGAACCAGCGCCGCTCCACCTCCGCGAGGTGCCGGACGAGGCCGAGCAGCGAGAGGGTGGACGGCTCCGCCGAACGCCGGGCCAGCCCGGTGGAGAGTCCGCGGCACTTCAGCTCCAGGGTGTGCCGCTGGGCGGCCAGCATGTCGGTGAGCAGCGGGCGTTCGTCTCCGGTCGCGGGGCCGGCGAAGCGGCGGGCGCGGTCGGCGGGGTCGAAGGATTCCGCACGGCGGGTCGGTGGGGTCATACCGACATCCTGGCCGCTGCCGCGGCGCTGCGGAAGCCCGGGCCGAGGCGCGGACGAGTGCCCGGCCGCATGGCAGCTGCCGGGCACCCGCGGTGCCGCCCGTGTGCGCGAGCGGACCCGACACAGCGAGGCGTGAAGCACCTGTTCCACCAGGTGACAGACCCGCCTCCCCAGGAGCGGACACTGTCCCACGGCCGCCCGTTCCCTGGGAAGGGCTGCACCCGAAGCAATTCGTACCGGGCGACCCGGGACCCGCCGGGTCGAGACGGTACCGGCCGGGCAGGGCCTCCGGCAGGTCGGACCGGCGGCCGGCTCAGCGGATCGGCATTCCTCCGTGCGGGCTGTTGACCGTCAGCGGCAGGGACCCTTCCGCCAGGTAGAAGTGCCCGGGGACGTGTTCGATGTGGAGGTGGCCGCCGTCCTCGGCCGCAGCCATGCCGCGCAGGTCGTCCGCGAGCACCTCCCTGCCGGCGGCATCACCGCTGATCACGAGGAGTCGCCGCGCCGGATCCAGATGGACGAGGACGCCCGGGCCTGCGGTCCTCCTGGCCTCCACCCCCGCCAGGGCGTCGGTGTCCGGCGAGGGCGCGGCGGCGAGCAGCCCCTCGGCCACCGCGCCCGCCAGGCCGCTCAGTTCCTCGGCCGAGGCCGTGAGATCCACTTCGTCGCACACGGGGTCACGGGTGAGCCTCACGCGGTCAGCACTCCTTCAGGATCGGGCTCCCATCATGGCGGTCGGCTGCCGGAGTTCGGACGTTCCCGTCCGAGTGTGCCGGGGGTGGCTACCGGTGCGTCCCGATCGCGCCGGCGGACAGGAGGTCGGCGAGGAGGGGGCGGAAGTGGTCGAAGGCGGGGGTGTCGGTGTCGGTGGTCTTCGCCAGGTCGTCCCAGCGGCGGACGGCGACGGCGTCGGCCGCGGCGGGCAGGGCTGCGAAGGCGGCGGCCTCCTCGGCGGCCATCGGGCCGCCCTGCACCCGGAGGGTGTGCTCGGAGGCTTCGGACAGGCCGGCCCGGTACGCCGGCTCCACCGCGCACAGGTAGCGCTTGGCGGCGACGTGCAGCCGGATCGGTTCGGTGACCTCGGGGCCGAACCAGCGGGCGAGCCAGTCGGCGCCGGTGTGGCTGTGGCGGTTGTCGGTGCCGGCCGTCAACTGCGCGCCGGTGACGGCGCCGTGGAAGTGGCCGACGTCGTGCAGCAGGGCGGCCGCCACCAGGTGCGGCGGTGCTCCGTCCCGGTGGGCGAGGACGGCGGCCTGCAGCATGTGTTCGGCCTGGGTGACGGCCTCGCCGAGGTACTCCTCGGCGCCCTCACCCTCGAAGAGTTCCTGGAGGGTGTCCAGGGCCTCGGTGTGGCGGTCCAGGACGGCGAGGGTGGAGCCGAGGGAGTCTAGGTCGGCGTAGCAGCCCTGGAGGTGGCGGTGGCCGTCGTGGTCGAAGGCGGTGCGGGCGTGCAGCAGCCGGGTGTTGTCGAAGACCAGGCAGTCGCCGGGGTCGAGGCGGAAGGTGAGCTGCAGTTCGGGGCGCAGGATGATCGCGGCGAAGCGGCGGTAGGCGGCGTAGAAGGCGTCGAGGTCGGCGGCGGGCAGCCGCAGGGTGCCGATGGAGCGGTTGTTGAACCGGATCTCGCGGATCCGGCCGAGGGCGTCGGTCTCGATCAGCGGCCGCTCGGCGTGCAGTTCGGTGGTGCGGTCGCGGAAGGCGAACGGGACGGGTGTCCGGGTGAGCAGCGCGAAGTCCTCGGGTGCCTCGGTGCGCAGCAGGTCGGCGGCGGCGAAGCCGTCGACCAGGCCGGAGTCGCCGCCCTCGGCGGCGTTCTCCAGGCAGTGCAGCAGTTGCAGGGTGGGCACCGGGTCGCGGTAGGGGTTGTCGGTGTGCGGGGTGATGGCGGCGCTGGTGAAGGCGAGGTTGTTGGGGTCGGGTTCGACGCGGACGTCGAAGAGTTCGCCGTAGTTGGTGACCCGGACGTGGCCGAAGGTGCGGGCGACGGCGAGCACCTGCCGGTCGGTGGTGGGGACGCCGCGCAGCACGGCGAAGCCGAGGTGCCGGACGGCGCGCAGCACGGCGGCGCGTTCGGCGGGGTCGGCGAGGTGGGCGTCCCAGTGGGCCTCGGGGAGGCCGGCGGCGAAGTCGGCGGCGCGCCACAGCCGTTTGGCCGCCTCGGTGCGGTGGTCGCCGGGGTGCCGGCCGGCGGTCTCCGGTCCGTGCCCGTCCGGGGCGGCGGCCGCGAGCCAGGTGAGCGGGTAGCGGGAGCGGTGGCCGTCGGTCCAGAGCACGGCCAGGTGGCCGTCCCGCTCGGTGCTCTCCCGGACGGCGAGGTCGGCGGGCAGGTCGGTGATCTGGAACAGCTTCTGGCCGTTGCCGGGGTCGCGGCACTCGTCGCAGGGGCAGTTGTCGCGCAGCCAGTAGCCGGACAGGGCACGGGGATCGGACATGCGGGGTCCTTCGGTGGGCGGCCATCGCGGGCCGAGTTGTACAGGCAACTCACCTTCGTCGGCGACCCTGCCGAAGGTCGGTGACCAACCCCGGACTTCCGGGTTAAGGGAAGGGAAACAGCAGGCCACGGGCGGGAGGACGGGAGCGGCGGAGCCACCCGTTCGGGCGAGTCTGCGGCATGTCGACCGTGCGGCGGTGCGCAGCACGGGCCGACGATGGGCCCGACCGCCGTCCGCGTCCGCCGACCTGGAGATCCCCATGATCCGCCGGACCATGTCCGCCGCCCGCCTGCTGGCCGGCGTCACCGCCCTCACCGCAGTCCTCGCCACCGCCGCCGGGTGCGGCTCCGACCCGGCACCGACCACCGGCGCCGCACCGTCCGGCCCGGCGAGCGGCGCCCCGATCGCCTGCAACGGCTCCGGGCAGCTGCTCGGAGCGGGCTCCACCGCGCAGGCGAACGCCATCGACATCTGGAAGGTCGCCTTCGGCACCGCCTGCCCGGACATCACCGTCACCTACGGCGGCGGCGGTTCGGGGGCGGGCGTGCAGCAGTTCAACCAGGGCAAGGTGACCTTCGCCGGTTCGGACGCCCCGCTGAAGCCGGAGGAGGTCACCGCCTCGAAGGAGGTGTGCACCGGCGGGCAGGGCATCGACCTGCCGATGGTCGCCGGCCTGATCTCGATCGTCTACAACGTCGACGGCGTCGACGACCTCGTGCTCGACGCCCCGACCGTCGCCAAGATCTTCAACGGGCAGATCACCAAGTGGAACGACCCGGCGGTCGCCGCCCTCAATCCGGGCGCCACGCTGCCGAACACCACGATCCAGAGCTTCCACCGCGGCGACGACTCGGGCACCACCGCGAACCTCACCGCCTACCTCGCGGCGGCCGGCAACGGCACCTGGCCGTACCCGCCGAGCAAGACCTGGGCCGGGCAGGGCGGCCAGTCCGCCAACGGCTCGGCCGGCGTGTCCGCCCAGGTGAAGCAGGTCCAGAACTCGATCGGTTACGTCGAACTCTCCTTCGCCCAGACCAACGGCCTCAGGAGCGCCGCGATCAGCACCGGTGCCCCGCAGCCGGTCGCCGCGACGGCCGCCAACGCGGCCACCACCTTCGCCGGCGCCACGGTCGCGGGCACCGGCAGCGACCTCGCCCTGAACCTCGACTACGCGACCAAGGCTGCCGGCGCCTACCCGATCGTCCTGGTGACGTACGAGATCGTCTGCGACAAGGGCAACAAGTCCGGCACGCTGGACGCCCTCAAGTCCTTCCTGACGTACACCATCAGCGGGCCCGCCCAGCAGGCCATCGGCACGAAGGGTTATGTCCCGCTCCCGCAGGAGGTCGCCTCCAAGGTCCAGGCGGTGATCCCGACCCTGTCCTGAGCCGAAGGCCCCGCCGGGCCCGTCCCGTGGGTCCGTCCGCTCGGCCCGTCCCGTGAGCCCGTCCCCGCCGGGGGCGGGCTCGCCGGCGTCCACGCCCCGGCCCCGGTGGCGCCGGTGCTACTGTCGGACCATCAAACGGGGAGCTGTCCCCGTTTCATCGAAGGGGCGGGACGATGGCGGACACGGCTCTGGTGCTCGGCGGCGGCGGGACACTGGGCGGCGCGTGGGAGATCGGCGTCCTCGCCGGACTGGCGGAGGCCGGGGCCGACCCGACCGGAACCGACACCGTGATCGGCACCTCGGCGGGTGCGGTCCTCGGCGCCCGGCTCACCGCCGGCGCGCACCCCGTGCAGCTCCTCGCGGGCGAGCTCGCCGGCACCCCCGCGGTGGCCGTCCGGGTGACGGCCGCTCAGACCGCGCGCTTCCTCTGGGCCGCCCTGGCCGCCCGCGATCCGGAGCGGTCCGTGCGGCGTCTCGGCCGGGCGGCGCTGGCCGCCCGTACGGTGCCCGAGTCGGAGGTCCTCGCGGCGATCACCACCCTGCTCGACGGCGTCCACGACTGGCCCGACCGCGACCTGCGGCTCGCCTCGGTGGAGGCGGCCACCGGCCGGCTGGCGGTCTTCGACGCGTCCTCGGGGGTGCCGCTGCCGCAGGCGGTGGCCGCCAGCTGCGCCGTACCGGTGCTGTGGCCGCCGGTGTCGGTGGCGGGACGGCGCTGGATGGACGGCGGCACCCGGTCGACCACCAACGTCCACCTGGCACGCGGCCACCGCCGGGTCCTCGCGCTCTCCCCCGTGCCCCGGGCGGTCGGACCGCACCCGCACGCCGAGGCGCAGGGCGCCGAACTCGCCGCGGAGGGCGCCGAGGTCCTCGTGCTCACGCCGGACGCCGACGCCCGCCGCGCCATCGGCCGCAATCTGCTCGACGCCTCGCGCCGGGCGGCCGTGGCCGAGGCCGGCCGCCGGCAGGGGGCGGCCCGGGCCGGTGCGGTGGCCGCCCTGCTGAACCGCTGAGGCCGCGGCATCGAAGGTCCGGAGCGGCCGGGGCTCAGAGCTGCAGGAGGGTTCGGCGCAGCACGGGGGTTCAGAGCGGGGGGCGGCCGGCCCGCAGCAGGAGCAGGGCGATGTCGTCGGTGTGGCGTCCGGAGGGCCAACCGACCTGCACCAGACCGTCGATGAGGGTGTCGAGGCCGTCGGCGCGATGGGCCGCCAGGTGGTCGGCGAGGGCGGCGGTGATCCGCGAGGGATCGGCTCCGGGCACCTCCACCAGGCCGTCGGTGTAGAGGGCGAGCAGGGTGCCGTCCGGCAGCGGCAGCGTGGTGAGCGGGTAGTCGGCGGACACGTCGACGCCCAGCAGCGGTCCCGGCTCCAGGTCCAGCACGTGGGCGCGGCCGCCGCGGCGGAGCAGCAGCGGCGGCGGGTGGCCGGCGGAGGCGATGGTGACCTGTCGGCGGACGAGGTCGAGGTGGGCGTACAGGCAGGAGACCAGGAGGTCGGGGTCGAGGTCGGCCAGCAGGCGGTTGGTGCGGGTGAGGACCTGGTCGGGGCCGGCGCCGGGGCGGCGCGGCCTGCACCGCGGTGCGGACCTGGCCCATCAGGGCGGCCGCGGCGACGTTGTGTCCCTCGACGTCGCCGATGACGGCGGCGGCGGTGCGCTCGTCGAGCCGGATGAGGTCGTAGAAGTCGCCGCCGATGTCCTGCCCGAGGCTGGCGGGCAGGTAGCGGGCGGCGAAGTCCAGCCCTTCGATCCGGGGCAGCGTGCGGGGCAGCAGTGCGGCCTGCAGGCCGTGCGCGAGGTCGTGCTTGGCGTCGTACAGGCGGGCGCGGTCCAGCGCCTGGGCGATCAGGCCGCCGAGCGAGGTCAGGACGGCGCGCTCGTCGGCGGTGAAGGCGTGCGGGCGGTCGTAGGAGATCACGCAGACCCCGACGGGCCTGCCGGAGACGATCAGCGGGAGGACGGCCCAGGCCTGCTTGCCGGTGATCTGCGGCGCCTCCGGATAGTTCCGGGCCATCTCCTGCGGGCTGGCGAAGAAGGAGGGCGTGCCGTCGGTGAGTGCCCGCCCGACCGGGCTGAACCCGGTGTCGAGCGGCAGGCCGTCCAGCCGTTCGACGGCCTCGGCGGAGTAGCCCCGCTGGCCGATGATCCGCAGCCGTCCCGCATCGGCGGCGGAGAGGATCAGGGCCTGGGCGCCGAACGCCGGCAGGATCTGGTCGGCGACCATGCCGACCAGGTCGCGCACCCCGACGGCCTCGGTCAGGGCGGCGGTCAGGTGCATGAGTTGCTGGAGCCGTCCGATCGAGTTCGCGGACGGTACGGCGGCCCGGCCGGGCGTCCCGCCCGAGGGCTCGTCGGAGGGCTCGTCGGAGGGTGCGTCGGAAGACTCGTCCGCGGGTGCTCGCGCGGGCCCGCCGGCAGGCGTCGGCGCGGGCCCGGCGGTCGGCTGCCGGGTGCTCGGGGTGATCCGGACGCTGATGCCGCCCGGGTCCGGGTAGAGCTGGAACTCCAGTGCGTGGCCGGGCGGGCGCAGCGCGGTGAAGCGGGTGGGTTCGCGGCTGATCACCGCCGTGCGGTAGCACTCCTCCAGCACGGGGTCGTCGAGCCAGGGCAGGACGTTCCAGGGCAGCGCGCCGATCAGGTCGTCGGCGGGGCGTCCGAGCAGCCGGGCGGCGGTGGAGGTGAGGAAGGTGATCCGGCCCTCCAGGTCGAGGGCGAGCGCGCCCTCGGGGAGCCGCTCGGCGTAGTCGGCGGCGGCCCTGCCGTCCCGCTCCCGGCGCGGGTGGACGAGCTCGTCCGGAACGATCCACGGCTGTTCGGGGAGGTCGGGCGGGCCACCGGCGGCGTCGAGCAGCCGGGCCGCACGCCGGGCGCCGGTGGCGGCGTTGTCGCAGTCGCGGCGGGTGGCGTGCGGGGGGTGGTCGGCCGGCCAGAGCAGTTGGAGGGCGCCCCAGGTGCGGTGCTCGCCGACGACCGGGGCGGCGGCGAGGGAGAACCGGTAGGGCAGCGCGGCGGCGACCCTCGGGTAGCTGCGGACCATGTCCTCCTGGTTGCCGATCCAGACCAGCCGCTCCTCGCGCGTGGCGTCGGTGACGGGGGTGGGGCCGCTGAGCGGCAGCCGGAGCCACGGTGCGACGAAGTCCAGCGGCACGCCGTACATCACCGCCAGCCGCAGGACCGGTTCGTCGGGAGCGAGCAGGAAGAGGCCGGCGACGCTGGCGCCCGCGCGGCGGACGGTGGCGGCGAGGGCCGTCACCAGGGCGTCGCCCGGCGGACGGCGCGGAACGGGCGGGGTCGGGGTCTCAGCAGCCGCGGACACCGCCGGCCCCTCTCCCCCGGCCACGGCACCGCCGCAGCGGCGCGGCGACCTCCGGGCGACGGGCGTCCGCGGCCCGCCGGCGCCGTGCCGGGCGGGCGCACCCGTTCGCCCCGCGTCGGCGGAACGGCGCAGCTCCCATACCCGGGACGGTACGCCGCTACCGCACCGGGAGCCCGCCGGACGGCCCGGGCCCGCGGCAGCGTGTCGGCCGGGTGCGCGGCAGCGTCTCGACCAGGTGCACGGCAACCCCTCGACCGACTCCGCGACAGCGCGTCGGCCAGGTGCGCGGCAGCGCCTCAGTAGTGTGCACGGCAGCCCCTCAGCCGGTCCGCGGCAGCGCCTCGGGGCAGGGGCCAGGGGTCTGATCAGGGTCGACGCGGCTTCAGTGGCCGGCGAGTTTGACGAGGACCACGGCGAGGCCGATGACGGCGTCGATCGCGCCGGCGACGACGGCTGCGAGGGGGCTGCTGCCCATCCGCAGGCCGCCGACGCAACCCCACGCGAACAGCGCCGCCACGCTGACCGCGACGGAGGCGAGCAGAGCAGTGTGCAGGTCCATCAGGCCGACCGCGGAGGCGCCGATCAGCAGCAGCGGGCCGACGGCGGAGAGCAGCAGCGGGCTGCTGACGAAGAGCATCCTCCGCAGGTCGTGTCCGGAGGCGAGGCGGCGGTGGACGATCCGGTGGGCCTGTTCGTCGGCGACGAGGGTGGCGAGCCAGAGTCCGACGGCCGTCGCGCAGACGGCGAGGGCCGCCTTCCAGGTCGTCAGGTCGTCGACGGCGGAGAGGCCGACCACCACGGCGACCATGGTGATGGTGGCGTAGATGCGCTCCTTGAGCTGCTCGGTGCGCGCGTCCACGTGCTCGGAGGGTGTGTCCCCGCCGGCGGCCGCCCCGTCCTCCTGGCTCATGGCACCTGCTCCCCGGGACGTGCCCGGCCGGTCTCCCGGCCGGGCTGTCGGCATGCTGACCTGCCCAGTGTCGGGCCGGACCGGCAGGTGCCGCGGTTCCCCCACCGGGGAGCGGCGGACACCGTCCGGCTGCCGCACGGCGCGGCGTTTGCCGGGCCCGCCGGAAGGGGTCAGCGGCGGAGGCCGGCGAGCAGGGCGTCCAGGGCGAGGTCGAAGCGGGCGCGGTGGTCCTCCGGGGTGCCGAGGCCGCCGGCCACCGCGGCGGCGAGGACGGGAAGGGCGGTGAGGTCGGCGTCGGTGCGCTCGTCCGGGTGGCCCGGGGTGGTGGCGGCCTCGGCGAGGCACTGGCCGATCACCAGGGTGGCGACGGAGTTGACGATCCGCAGGGCGTCGACGGGGGCGATGCCGGCCCGGCCGAGGAAGGCCGCGGTCTCCTCGACGATCCGCAGGGCCTCCGCGGAGCGCGCGGGGCGGGTGGCGACCAGCACGATCACCCCGGGGTGGCGGAGCAGTTCGGCACGGAACGCGGCGGCGAAGTCCCGCAGGCGCTCGGGCCAGGCGTCGGCGGGCCCGTCCAGCTCGGGGCGGACGGCGGTGACGACCCGTTCGACCAGCCCGTCCAGCAGGGCGGCCTTGTTGGGCACGTAGTGGTAGAGCGTCATCGCCTCGACGCCGAGTTCGGCGCCCAGCCTGCGCATGGAGAGCTTCTCGACGCCGTCGCGGTCGGCGAGGTCCAGTGCCGCGTTCAGCACCTTCTCGCGGGTGAGCCCGGCCCTGCGGGGGGTGGCGGCGTCCACGGCTGTCTCCGTTCGCGAGCGGGGCCGCTTGACTTTCTTACGGCGTAAGGCGAGAGTAGCGCACATCGCAGTCTTACACCGTAAGGGGGATTCGGGCCATGTCCGTGGACCGGAACAAGCAGCTCGTGACCGACTTCGTCACCGCCCTCAACGAGGCCCGGACGGCCGACCTCGGCGACTACCTGGCCGCCGACGTGGTCGACCACAACAAGATCATTCACGGTGAGCCGGACGAGCCCGGTGCGGCCTTCGCCGCCATCGAGATGCAGCTGACCGCCCTGAGGCCCTACCGCGCCCGCATCGACGAACTGATCGCCGAGGGCGACCGGGTGGTCGCCCGGATCACCCAGTCCGGCGTCAGCTCCGGCGCCCACCCCCGGATGCCCGTCCCCACCGGCCGGGCCTTCGAGAACGAGGCGATCTTCGTCTTCACCGTCTTGGACGGCCGGATCACCGAGATCCGCGGCGTCTCCGACCGCCTCGGCCTCTTCCTCCAGCTCGGCTGGGACTGGCCGACGGCGGACTGACCCCCGCACGGGCCCGAAGTCCCGACGCCCCGGGGCCGTCCGGCCCGGCGGTCGGCCCCTGCCGGCCCTGTGCCCCGCGCCCCTGAGGTGCTGGCATGGAAGTGACGGGGGCCGCCGAACGGGCGGGCCGCGCAGGAGGAGGACCGCGCGGCAGGAGCCGATCGGGGAGAAGAGGGTGAGAGCCATGCGTGCGGTCATCGTGTACGAGAGCATCTACGGCAACACGCGCGAGGTGGCCGAGGCCGTGGCGGACGGCGTCCACACGGCACAGCCGGAGGCGGTCGTGCG
>NZ_BAAALD010000084.1:0-34062 GCF_039528095.1 Kitasatospora arboriphila | reverse complement strand
GGGACCCACGGGCCCCGCCGGCCGGAGCCGGGGAGGAGAACTCGGCCGCCGGCGCCGCAGGAGCGGCGGGCCCGGCCGGGCGGGCGGGGCGCGGACCGGGCGTCGGCGCGCCACCCGGGCGGGAAGCCGCGGGGGCGGCCGGCGCGGACGGGGCCGCGGCGGCGGGAGTGGGACGGGGGCCCGGCGTCCCGGTGGGACGCGGGCCGGGGGTGGGCGCACCCGGCTTGGGTGCAGCCGCGCCGGCACCGCCGGCGGGCTGGGGCGCCGCGGGCTTCCGCGGGCCAGGCTTCGCGGAGGAACCACCGGCAGGCGGCGTCGCTCCCAAAGCGTCAGTCAACTTGCGAACGACCGGCGCCTCGATCGTCGAGGACGCCGAACGCACGAACTCACCGAGCTCGGTGAGCTTGGCCATGACGGCCTTGCTCTCCAAGCCAAGTTCCTTGGCAAGCTCGTATACCCGGACCTTAGCCACTTCGCTCCTGTCTATCCGTCCGGGGTCATCGTCCGCCGGACTGTCGCTACTTCATGGGCGTACTCATCGCGTACTCATCGAGTGCTCATCGCAATCTCGACCTACTTCCATCTCGCGAGGTACCTGACGTTGCGCACCGCACACGACGAACGTGTGCCGTGCAGTTCCTACGGTGCTCCGCCGCGCCTGAGTCATCAGGACGCCGGGGCCGCGCCCGCCCGCTGCTCGACGTGTGACCGCAGTGCATCGGTGTCGAGCGGACCCTGGAGCCGGAAGGCCCTGGGGAACGCCCGACGGCGGACCGCGAGGTCGAGGCAGGCGGGATCGGGATGCAGATGTGCACCCCGCCCCGGCAGTGCGCCGCGGAGATCGGGGACGCATTCGCCCTCGACCGCCACGACACGCAGCAGCTCGTGCTTGGCCGCGCGCTTGCGGCAGCCCACGCAGGTGCGTTCAGGGCATGCGCGGACATGCGTCCGGCCAGACAACTTCAAGTCTACCCCTCCGATGGGACATGGCGCCGCCCCGCCGATCTCCGGGGGACTCCTAGAACACCGACTACTGGTCCGGGGATTCCCCGGCGGGGGCCTCGGTGTCCGGCCGGATGTCGATCCGCCAGCCCGTCAGGCGGGCGGCCAGGCGGGCGTTCTGGCCCTCCTTGCCGATCGCCAGGGACAGCTGGTAGTCCGGCACGATCACCCGTGCGGACCGCTGCGCGTAGTCCACGATCTCCACCTTGGTCACCCGGGCGGGCGACAGCGCGGCGGCGACCATCTCGGCCGGGTCCTCCGAGAAGTCGACGATGTCGATCTTCTCGCCGTGCAGCTCGGCCATCACGTTGCGCACCCGGCCGCCCATCGGGCCGATGCAGGCGCCCTTGGCGTTCAGGCCCTGCCTGCGCGACCACACCGCGATCTTGGTGCGGTGGCCGGCCTCGCGGGCGATCGCGGCGATCTCCACCGAGCCGTCCGCGATCTCCGGCACCTCCAGCGCGAACAGGCGCTTGACCAGGTTCGGGTGGGTGCGCGAGAGCGTCACCGACGGGCCGCGGACACCGCGGCGCACGCCGACCACGTAGCAGCGCAGCCGGGTGCCGTGCTTGTACTCCTCGCCGGGCACCTGCTCCTGCGGGGGCAGGATCGCCTCCAGCTTGCCGATGTCGACCAGGATGTTCTTGGGGTCGTTGCCCTGCTGGACGACACCGGTGACGATGTCGCCCTCCTTGCCCGCGTACTCGCCGAAGGTCTGGTCGTCGGCGGCGTCCCGCAGGCGCTGCAGGATGACCTGCTTGGCGGTCGACGCGGCGATCCGGCCGAAGCCGCTCGGGGTGTCGTCGAACTCCTTCGGCTCGACGCCCTCCTCCAGCTCGGCGGAGTCCTCCAGCGCCCAGACCGTGACGTGGCCCGTCTTGCGGTTCAGCTCGACCCGGGCGCGGCGGCGCGAGCCCTCGGTGCGGTGGTACGCGATGAGGAGCGCCGACTCGATCGACTCGACCAGCAGGTCGAACGGAACGCCCTTCTCGGTAACCAGCCCACGCAGGGCGCTCATGTCGATGTCCACGGCTACGCCTCCTCTTCTCTCTTCAGGTTCATGATCGGGGCAACGCCCCGGCTACGCGTCGTGCGAGCCGTCGTCGCCGGCGTCGTCCGTGTCGGCGGTGTCGTCCGCGTCGTCGATGTCCTCGGCCTCGTCGAGCAGCGCGTCGTCCTTGCGGTTGAACTCGACCTGGACCCGGGCCTTGGCGACCTCGGCGAAGGCCAGCCGGCGCTCCTTGGGACGGCCGCGCCCCTTGACCGGCTGCACCTCGACGAGCGCACCCTCCTCGTCGCTCTCCAGCACCCGGGCGGTGATCTCGCCGCCGTCGACCAGCTGGATCTTCGCCAGCCGGCCCTCGGCACGGGCCCAGTGGCGCGGCAGCACGAGCGGGCGCTCCGCACCCGGCGAGCCGACCTCCAGCAGGTACGCGGCACTGCCCATCAGGTCGGAGTCGTCCAGCGCCCGGCCGACCTCGCGGCTGAAGTCGGCGATCGCGTCGAGGTCCACACCGCCGTCGGCGTCCACGTCGATCTGGACCTGCCGGCGGCTGCCCGCCTGGGTGATCCTGACGTCCTCCAGGTCGAGGCCCGCCTCGGCGGCCAGGGGTTCCAGCAGCGCACGCAGCCGGTCGGTCTGGGGGGTGCTCATCCGGGTGACTCCTCGGCCGCGTCTGCTGTTGTCAGGTGCTAACTCACGGCGCAGCCTATCCGGTCCACCGGGCAACCGCCGATTCCGACCGTGCCGCCCGCCCGGGTGACAGCGGCGCCTGCGAGCAAGCTCACACCCCCCGGTCGGACCCGCCCGCCCGTCCGGGGCCGGGGAGGCCCTGCGATGATGCACGGTGACCTCACGGTGACCCAGGGGCACCCCGCCCCGCGAGACGAGCGGGAGCGCGTCGATGCCGTCCCCCACCCGGCGGACCGTCCTGGCCCTCGGCGCGCTCGCCGGAGCGCTGCTGGCGGCCGGCTGCACCGAGGACCACCGGGACGCCGACCGCACGGACCGGCCCGACCCCGACCTCCCGCTGCGGCTGCGCGCGGTGGCCGCGACCGACCGCCTGCTCACCGACTACGACGCGGTGATCGCCGGCCCCGGCGCCGACCGGGCGGCGGCGCTGCGCGAGCTTCGGGCCGACGTCGAGGAGCACCGGGCCGCACTGGCCGCGGGGCTGCCGGCACCGTCGCCGTCCGGCCCCACGCCGTCCTCGGCCACCGCGTCCGCCATGTCCGCCACGTCCGCCACCGCGGCGCCCGCAGCCGGTGCCGCCGCCCGCGCCGCCGCCGAGCGCCGCACCGCCGCGGAACGGCTGGCCGACCTGGAGGCCGCCTCCCCCGCGCTCGCCCGGCTGCTGGCCTCCGTGGCCGCCTCCGGCGCCCTGCACGCCAGGGCGCTCGGCGACCCGGGCCCGATCGCCCCGCCGGCCCCCACGGCCACCGCCCCGGGCGCCTCGGCCCCCGGCCGGGTCTGCGGGCGGATCGGCGAGCGGCCGCCCCGCACCGCTGCCGACCGGCGTGGTGGCCGCCCTGCAGGCCGCGCTGTCGGCCGAACACGCCGCGGTCTACGGCTACGGCGTGGTCGGCGCCCGGACGCCGGCCGGGCCGCAGCGGGACGCCGCCCGCGCCGGGTACGCCGCCCACCAGGCCCGGCGGGACGCGCTGCAGCGCGAACTCGACGGCGCGGCCGCCACCGGCACCGCCGCCGCGGCCGGCTACCGGCTGCCGTTCGCGGTCTCCGACGCCGCCGGTGCCGGGCAGCTCGCCGCGCACATCGAGACCCAGCTGACCGCGGTGTGGGCGGACGCCGTGGCCGGCACCGGCGGGGCGCTGCGGCAGACCGCCGCCACCGCCCTGCGGGAGACCGCGCTGCGCGCCGCGCAGTGGGGCGCCGACCTGTCGGCGCTGCCCGGCCTGCCGGAGCAGGACGCGGCCGACGGGGCGGGCACGACGCCCGGCACGAGCGCGTCGGCGAGCGGCTGACCAGCGGCTTCCCGCCGATGGCCGACAATGGACGGGCCGCACCCCTGTGCGGCGCACCGAGCGAGAGGCCACCATGTCGGCACTGCCAGGCCAGCAGATCACCGTCCCCGAGCGGCTCGCGGACACCGTGCGGGTCTGGGCGGGCGAGGAGGGGCTGGCCTGGCTGGCCGCCCTGCCCGAACTGGTCTCCGGGTACCTGGACCGCTGGGGGCTGACCCTGGAGCGGGTCGCCGACCCGGGCGGCCCGATCAGCCTGATCGGCTTCGTGCACCGGGACGACGACCTCGCCCCGGCCGTCCTCAAGGCCGGGCTGGTGACCCCGGAGACGGACCGGGAGCACGCCGCGCTGCGGCACTGGGCGGGCCGCGGCGCCGTGCTGCTGGTCGACGCCGACCCGGCGGCCGGGGTGCTGCTGCTGGAGCGGCTGCACGGCGACATCCCGCTGCGCTCGCTCGCCGAGTCGAAGGCGATGCTGGAGGCGACCGGGCTGCTGCAGCGGCTGTGGGTGCCGCCCGCGGACGGGCATCCCTTCCGGCTGGTGGTGGACGTGGCCGCCGAGCTGTCCGGGCGGATCGCCGAGCGCCGTGCCCTGCCGGGCGCCGAGGCGGCCGGGCCGCTGGTCGACGAGGCGCTGGAGACGGCCGCCGCGCTGGCCGGGTCCGAGCCCGAGCGGTTCCTGCTGCACGGGGACTTCCACCACGGCAACGTGCTCGCGGCGGACCGCTCGCCGTGGCTGGCGATCGACCCGAAGCCGGTGGTCGGCGAGCGCGCCTGGGACCTGGCCTGGCTGGCCCAGGACCGGATGGACACCCTGGCCGGCTCCCCCGGCCCCCGGGCGGCCGTCCGGCGCCGGCTGCAGCAGCTCTCCGGGGCGCTGGAGGTCGACCGGGACCGGCTGCGCGGCTGGACGCTCTTCCGCACCGTGGAGGCCGGCCTGTGGCACCTGTCGACGGGCGACCGGGCGGCGGCGGAGCTCTACCTGGAGTTCGCGGCCTGGCTGTGAACCGCGGCGAGCGGCAGCCGGGCCCCCATCACCGCGTACGGGCGGACGGTGTTCGGGAAGCGCACCGCCCGGGCGAGGTCGCGGTAGCCGAGCGAGCGGTAGAGCCGGCGGGCCGGGGTCTCGGCGTCGATCGCGGACAGGATGCTGCGGTCCTTGCCGGAGCGTTCGCACAGGCCGCGGATCAGCGAGCTGCCGAGGCCGCGCCCCTGGTAGCCGGGCAGCACGTGGAGTTCGGTGACGGCGAAGACGCCGTCCAGCCAGTCGCCGTGTCCGCCGGCCTCCAGGTACGGCTGGATGACGGTGGACCACCAGTGCTCGCGGGAGTTCGGCATGCCGTAGCCGAAGCCGACCAGCCGGCCGCCGCTCATCGCGCCGAGGGCGAGCACACCGGGCTGCTGGGCGTGCCGTCCGACGATGTGCAGCCGCACCGCGACCTCCTCGGGGGTCAGCCCGAAGGCGAGCGCCTGGACCTCCAGCGCGTACGGCGCCCAGGCCGCCAGGTCGATGGCCTCGATCGTCACCTCGGTGAGCTGCTCCATGACCGGGACGTTACTCCTCGAAGGCCTGCCGTGACCTGCGAAGACCGGGATCCGCCGGAGGTCAGAACAGGACGCTCATGAAGGCGCCGACCTCGGTGAAGCCGACCCGCTTGTAGGCGGCCCTGGCGCGCAGGTTGAAGTCGTTCACGTAGAGCGAGACGACGGGGGCGACCTCGCGCAGCGCGATGTCCAGGACGGCGGCCATGCCGGTCTTCGACAGGCCCCGGCCGCGGTGCTCGGGGGCGACCCAGACGCCCTGGATCTGGCAGGCGCCCTCGGTGACGGCGCCGACCTCCGCCTTGAAGAGCACCTCGCCGTCCTCGGAGAAGCGGGCGAAGGAGCGGCCGGCCGAGACCAGTTCGGCCACCCGGGCCTGGTAGAGCAGGCCGCCGTCGCCGGCCAGCGGCGAGATTCCGACCTCCTCGGTGAACATCGCGACGCAGGCCGGCATCAGCGTCTCGATCTCGTTGCGCCGCACCCGGCGGACCAGCGGGTCGGCCTCGACCTCCGTGGAGGGGGCGGTGGCGGCCATCAGCGGCTGGTGGGCCCGGACGTCCCGGGCGGGGCCCCAGCTGCGCTCCAGCAGGGCCCAGAGCTCCGCCGTGGGCCCGGCCGGGCCGACGATGGAGGAGCAGCGGCGGCCCTGGCGCCGGGCGCGCTCGGCGAAGGCCCGGACGGCCTCCGGCCCGGCGTCGACCAGGACGAGGTTGGCCCCGGCGTAGCAGAGCGACTCCAGCCGGCCGTCCTCGCCGTACCAGCCCCACATCTCGCCGCCGAGCCGCCACGGGTCGAGGCCGACCGCCTCGACGCGGGTGGCGACGAAGGCGTTGGCGACCGGGTCCCGGTGCAGGACCTCCAGGGCGTCGTCGAGATCCGGGGCGTCGAGCACGCGGGTGGCCGCCAGGGCCCGTGCGACCTGGAAGGGTCCGGGAAGCATCACACCTCGATCGAGCACAGGCACCTCACTAGACACGCCCCACGGGACTTCTGCCGCACCCTACTCCCCCGGGCGGCGCGGCAGGGAACACGAGGGCCGTCCGTACACCCCCGCGACCCCCCGGGACGGGGGTGCGGGGGTCGTGCGGACGGCCCAGGAGTCAGCGGTCGCTACCGGGTCACTCGGCGGCGACCACGACGGGCGCGCCGGACTCGACGCCCTGCTCCTGCATCTGCTCGGCCAGCTTGAGGGCCTCCTCGATGAGGGTCTCGACGATCTTCGACTCGGGGACGGTCTTGATGACCTCGCCCTTCACGAAGATCTGGCCCTTGCCGTTGCCGGAGGCGACGCCGAGGTCGGCCTCGCGGGCCTCGCCGGGGCCGTTGACGACGCAGCCCATGACGGCGACGCGCAGCGGCACCTCCATGCCTTCGAGGCCGGCGGTGACCTCCTCGGCGAGCTTGTAGACGTCGACCTGGGCGCGGCCGCAGGACGGGCAGGAGACGATCTCCAGGCCGCGCTGGCGCAGGCCGAGCGACTCCAGGATCTGGTTGCCGACCTTGATCTCCTCGGCCGGCGGGGCGGAGAGGGAGACCCGGATGGTGTCGCCGATGCCCTCGGCGAGCAGGGCGCCGAAGGCGACGGCCGACTTGATGGTGCCCTGGAAGGCGGGGCCGGCCTCGGTGACGCCGAGGTGCAGCGGGTAGTCGCAGGCGGCCGCGAGCTGGCGGTAGGCGTTGATCATCACGACCGGGTCGTTGTGCTTGACCGAGATCTTGATGTCGCGGAAGTCGTGCTCCTCGAAGAGCGAGCACTCCCACAGGGCGGACTCGACCAGGGCCTCGGGGGTCGCGCGGCCGTACTTCTCCAGCAGGCGCTTGTCGAGCGAGCCGGCGTTGACGCCGATCCGGATCGGGACGCCGGCGTCCTTGGCGGCCTTGGCGATCTCGCCGACCTTGTCGTCGAAGGCCTTGATGTTGCCGGGGTTCACGCGGACGGCGGCGCAGCCGGCGTCGATCGCGGCGAAGACGTACTTCGGCTGGAAGTGGATGTCGGCGATCACCGGGATCTGCGACTTCTTGGCGATGATCGGCAGCGCGTCGGCGTCGTCCTGCGAGGGGACGGCGACCCGGACGATCTGGCAGCCGGAGGCGGTGAGCTGCGCGATCTGCTGGAGGGTGGCGTTGACGTCACTGGTCAGCGTGGTGGTCATCGACTGGACCGAGATCGGGGCGTCGCCGCCGACCGGGACGTTGCCGACCATGATCTGACGCGAGTAGCGGCGCTTGGCGAGCGGCTTGAGCGGCAGGGACGGAATACCGAGCGAGATCGCGGACATGTGCGCAGGGTTCCCCTGGGTGAGGTCGGTGAGCCGGCCGTATTTGCTCGGGCCGGGCCGGGCGCGTCGATGAGGTCGCACCCGGCACACCACGGTACGGCACGCCCGCGGGCCCCAGCACATCCGGCGGTGCCGCGCCGGGCCCGGGCGGGCCGTCGGCGGTCAGTTCAGCTTGACCGGGTTGACCACGTCGGCGGCCATGACGAGCACGGTGAAGCAGATGAAGACGGTGGCGACGACGTACGCGAAGGGCATCAGCTTGGCCACGTCGAAGGGGCCGGGGTCGGGGCGCTTGAGCAGCCCGGCCAGGCGGCGGCGGACCGACTCCCAGATCGCACCGGCGATGTGGCCGCCGTCCAGCGGCAGCAGCGGCAGCATGTTGAACAGGAACAGCGACAGGTTGATGCCGGCCAGCAGCTGGACGAAGAAGGCGAGCTGCTGGGTGGCCGGGATGTCCATCGCGAAGACGTCGCCGCCGAGGCGGGCGGCGCCGACCATGCCGATCGGGGAGTCGGTGGAGCGGGGGGTGCCGTCGACGACGGCGTGCCACAGGCCGGGGACCTTGCCGGGCAGCGCGACCAGCGAGGAGACGCCGTGCTCGGCCATCGAGTACATCTCGTCGGTGGACTCGCCGAGGCTCATCCGGACGACGCCGGTCGTCGGGGTGAAGCCGAGGAAGCCCGCGGTGACCGGGCCGCCCTTGACGGTGCGGCCGTCCTTGTCGACCGGGTTCACCGTGTTGCTGGTGATGTCGGCGGTCAGCGTCAGCCGCTGGCCGCCGCGCTCGACGACGATCGGGACCTGCTTGCCGGGCGACTTGCGGATGTCCGCCTGGAGCTGCTTGTAGCTGTGGATCTCGTCGCCGTCGAAGGAGACGAAGCGGTCGCCGGCCCGCAGCCCGGCCAGGTTGGCCGG
Organism: Kitasatospora arboriphila; assembly: GCF_039528095.1. Classification (NCBI taxonomy): domain Bacteria; kingdom Bacillati; phylum Actinomycetota; class Actinomycetes; order Kitasatosporales; family Streptomycetaceae; genus Kitasatospora; species Kitasatospora arboriphila. Next base: position 25,345 of record NZ_BAAALD010000084.1, on the reverse strand, counting down.
GGACTTCGGCGCGTCGGTGGGGCAGGTGTCGGTCGGCTGGCCGGCCTTGACGACGCACTGGCTGACGGTGGAGACGGTGGGCACCGCCGTCTGCACGCCCATGCCCATGAACAGGAGCAGGAAGAGCACCACCGAGAGGATCAGGTTCATGAACGGGCCGGCGAACATCACGATGACCCGCTGCCAGGGCTTGCGGGTGTAGAAGAGCCGGTGCTCGTCACCGGGCTGCAGCTCCTCGTAGGAGGCCTCCCGGGCGTCCTCGATCATGGTGCGCCAGGGCGAGCTGCTGCGCTTGGTGATCCGGCCGTCCGCGCCCGGCGGGAACATCCCGATCATCCGGATGTAGCCGCCGAGCGGGATCGCCTTGATGCCGTACTCGGTCTCGCCCTTCTTGCGCGACCACACGGTCGGGCCGAAGCCGACCATGTACTGCGGGACGCGGATCTTGAACAGCTTGGCGGTGGACAGGTGCCCCAGCTCGTGCCACGCGATCGAGAACAGCAGCCCGATCAGGAAGATCAGGATGCCGAGCACCCACATCAGATTGCTCACCGCTCGCCCTCCGCCATGCCGTCGTCGCTCCGCTCGCCGCCGTCGTGCTCTCAGCCCGCCGCCAGCTCGCGGGCCCGGGCTCGGGCCCAGTCCTCCGCCTGGAGGACGTCCGCGACCGTGAGCGAAGTTCCCCGCGCGGGGGTGCCGTGCTCGGCGACGACCTTCGCCACAGTGTCCACGATTCCGGTGAAGGGCAGCCGGCCGCCGAGGAAGGCGTCCACGCACTCCTCGTTCGCCGCGTTGAACACCGCGGGGGCGGTGCCGCCGAGCGTACCGACCTCGCGGGCGAGCGAGACGGCCGGGAAGGCCTCGTCGTCGAGCGGGAAGAACTCCCAGGTCGCGGCCTTCGTCCAGTCGCAGCCGGGGGCCGCGTCCGGGACGCGCTCGGGCCAGCCGAGGCCGAGCGCGATCGGCATCCGCATGTCCGGCGGGCTGGCCTGGGCGAGGGTGGAGCCGTCGGTGAATTCGACCATCGAGTGGACGACCGACTGGGGGTGCACCACGACCTCGATCCGGTCGAACGGGACGTCGTAGAGCAGGTGTGCCTCGATGACCTCCAGGCCCTTGTTGACCAGGGTGGCCGAGTTGATCGTCACCACCGGGCCCATCGCCCAGGTCGGGTGGGCGAGCGCGTCGGACGGGGTCACCCCGGCCAGCTCGGCCCGGGTGCGGCCGCGGAACGGGCCGCCGCTCGCGGTGACCACCAGCTTGCGGACCTCGGCCCGGGTGCCGGCCGCCAGCGCCTGGAAGAGCGCGGCGTGCTCCGAGTCGACCGGCACGATCTGGCCGGGCGCGGCCACGGCCTTCACCAGCGGGCCGCCGACGATCAGCGACTCCTTGTTGGCGAGCACCAGCACCCGGCCGGCCTCCAGCGCGGCCAGGGTCGGCCGCAGGCCGATCGAGCCGGTGATGCCGTTGAGCACCGAGTGGCACTCCGTCGCCGCGAGCTCGGTCGCGGCGTCCGGGCCCGCGAGGATCTCCGGCAGCGGGCGGCCCGCGGCCCCGGCCGCGAGCGCCTCGCGCAGCGCCGGGACGGCGCTCTCGTCGGCCACCGCCACCGTCCGCACGCCGAGCTGCAGCGCCTGCTCCGCGAGCAGCGCGACCCGGCCGCCGTTGGCGGACAGCGCCACCACGCGGAAGCGGTCGGGGTTGCGCAGCACCACGTCGATGGCCTGGGTGCCGATCGAGCCGGTGGAGCCGAGGATCACGAGCTCCCGCGGACCGTCCGGGTCCTTGACCGCCGGGGTGTAACGGAGCTGGGGGTGGGCGAGCGAGTTCATGCCCCCATTGTGTCGTGCGGAGGGCGGTGCCCGGCGCGGGGTCGTGCGGTACGGACCACTCCCGGGCCTACTTCCAGGCCCAGATCTTCCCCACCGCCTTGCCGTCCGCGCCGACCTCCCACTCGAAGGCGCCCGCGACGCCCCGCAGGTCCGCGAACTCGGGCGAGTCGCTGCTGTAGACGATGGTGCCGCGCCAGCTGGTGCCGCCGCCCTCGGTGAAGCGGCCGACCCCGCCGCCCTGCCAGGAGGCGTGCGCGCCGGTGGGGCTCATGATGACGCCCTGCCCCTCGCCGTACAGGGTGCCGTCCGGGCGCAGCCGTCCGGTGTAGCTGCCCATGTCGTTGACGGTGACGCCGAGCAGTTGTCCGGTGCCGGTGAACGAGGTCTCCACGACGGGCGGCAGCCCGTGGTCGCTGCGGACCACCCGCTGGCCGGTGACCTGTGCCTGTTCCTCTCCGATGAGGTCGCCGAGCATGGTCGACCTCCCTTCCTCCCCTTCCGGACTACGCCCCCTCCGGGGGGCTGTCAAGGCAGGGGCCGACCGGCGCGGAGGGCAGGCAAACGCCCCGCCACCGGGAGCCGGTGACGGGGCGTCGGGGCGGTCGGACGTCAGCCGCCCGCAGCCGTGCGGACCGTCAGAGGTCCAGGCCGGTGAGCACCAGGACGCGCTCGTAGGTGAAGTCCTCCATCGCGTACTTGACGCCCTCGCGGCCCACGCCGGAGTCCTTCACGCCGCCGTAGGGCATCTGGTCGGCGCGGTAGGACGGCGCGTCGCCGATGATCACGCCGCCGACCTGCAGTTCGCGGTGGGCGCGGAACGCGGCCTGCACGTCGTGGGTGAACACGCCGGCCTGCAGGCCGAAGGAGGAGTCGTTGACGGCGGCGAAGGCCTCGTCGGTGGAGTCCACCTTGTGCAGCGACAGCACCGGGCCGAAGACCTCGGCGGTGGCCAGGATCGCGTCGCCGGAGAGGTCCGCGACCACGGTCGGGGCGTAGGAGGCGCCCTCGCGGACGCCGCCGGTGAGCACCTTGGCGCCCTTGGCGACCGCGTCGTCCACCCAGGACTCGACGCGCTTGGCGGCGTTCTCGTCGACCAGCGGGCCGACGTCCACGGCGTCGTCCGCCGGGTCGCCGGTGACCTGGTCCTGCACCTTGGCGACGATCTTCTCCACCAGCGCGTCGTAGACGGTGGCGTCGGCGATCACGCGCTGCACCGAGATGCAGGACTGGCCGCCCTGGTAGTTGGAGAACATCGCGATCCGGGTGGCCGCCCACTCCAGGTCGGCGTCGGAGTTCCAGTCGGCGAGGACCACGGCGGCGGCGTTGCCGCCGAGCTCCAGGGTGACGTGCTTGCGCGGCACCGAGTCCATGATCTGGTAGCCGACCCTGTCCGAGCCGGTGAAGGAGATGACCGGCAGCCGGTCGTCCTGCACGAGGGCCGGCATCTTCTCGTTCGGCACCGGCAGGACGCTCCAGGAGCCGGCCGGCAGGTCGGTCTCGGCGAGGATCTCGCCGAGCACCAGCGCCGAGATCGGGGTCGCCGGGGCGGGCTTGAGGATGATCGGGGCGCCGACCGCGATCGCCGGGGCGACCTTGTGCGCCACCAGGTTCAGCGGGAAGTTGAACGGGGCGATGCCCAGCACCACGCCCTTGGGGAAGCGGCGCACCACCGCGAAGCGGCCTGTGCCGCCCGGGTCGGTGTCCAGCCGCATGGTCTCGCCGTTGGTGCGGCGGGCCTCCTCGGCGGCCCAGCGGAACACCGAGACGGCACGGCCGACCTCGCCGCGCGCCCACTTGATCGGCTTGCCGTTCTCGGCGGTGATCAGACGGGCGATCTCCTCGGTGCGCTCGGCCAGCCGCTTGGACACGTGGTCCAGGGCGGCCGCGCGGACGTGCGCGGGGGTCGCGGCGAAGACCGGTACGGCGGCGGCCGCGGCGGCGACGGCCTCCTCGACCTGGGCGTCCGTCGGAACGCTGACCTTGCCGACCAGGCTGCCGTCGAACGAGTGGCGGACCTCGAAGTCCGACTCGCCGCTCGCCCGGCGGCCGGCCAGCCAGAACTCATGGGTGGTGGTCACGGTCGTACCGGCCCTTCCCTCGATTGGTGGATACCAGCCCACGGTAGGGCGGCCGGAACGCCAACCGGATTGGACACCGCGGAGTGGACCCCGCCGGCCGAAGTACACAGTGGCGTGTTGCGGACCGTCGGGGACCCGGCCCCGCCGATCACCCGGAGGCGATCACTCCTCGCCGGCGCGCAGGGCGAGCCACAGCTCCATCCGGACGTCGGTGTCGTCCAGCGACCGGCCCAGCAACTCCTCGACGCGGCGCATCCGGTAGCGCAGGGTGTGCCGGTGCACGCCCAGGTCGGCGGCGGCCGCGTCCCACTGCCCGTGCCGGGACAGCCAGGCGCGCAGGCTCGCCACCAGGTCGCCGCGGGCCGTCCGGTCGTGCTCGCGCAGCGGCCGCAGCAGGCCCTCCGCGAACGCCGTCACCGCCTCCTCGCCGAGCAGCGGCAGCAGCGAACCGGCGCCGACCTCCTCGTGGTCGACCGAGCGGCGACCGCCGCGCAGCGCCACCGCCAGCGCCCGCTCGGCCTGCGCGTACGCCGTGCCGGCGTCCTCCAGCGAGGTCGGCGCGGAGACGCCCAGCGCCAGGCCCTCGTGCTCCTCGACCGCACCCAGGCAGGCCCGGTGGGCGGCGCCGTTGTCCTGCGCCAGCACCAGCAGCCGCGGCCCGTGCGGGCCGTCCTCGCGGGAGACGAGCAGCCGCTCGCCGACCCGGCCGCCGGCCTGCTCCGCCCGGTCGCCGAGCTCGCTCAGCGTCTCCGCGGCCTCCGGGCCGGTGCCCGCACCGGCCACCATCACCCGCGCCTCGCCCTCCGGCAGGCCGCCGAACACGCCCGCCGAAACCTGCCGCGCGGTCGCCACCTCGCCCGCCAGCACCATGTGCAGCAGGGCGGCACCCATCCGCTCCTCGGCCTGCCGCAGCTCCCGCGACCGCTCCAGGGTCAGCGTCAGCAGCGCCACCGCCGCGTTCAGCACGTACCGCTCGGTCGGCGTGATCCGGTCCTCGGTGCCCACCGCCAGGAAGCCGCGCGGGCGGCGGTCCGCACCGAGCGACTGGACGACCACGAAGTCCTCGTCCGCGGTGTCGATCCCCGGCGAGCGGCCCTGCAGCGCCGCACTCGACGGCGCCGGGCGGCGGCGCAGCCGGTCCACCTCTGCCGCCAGCCGGCCGGCCCGCCGGGCCGCCCAGTCCGGCGCCACCGCGGACAGCGCGCCCGACCCGTCGTACAGCGCCGCCCAGCCGCCGAGCCGGGCCGCGAGCCGGCGGACCACCGCCGTCGTGCCGTCCTTGCCCAGCGCGGCCCGGGTCAGCTCCTCCTGCGCCTCGAAGCTGGTGGTCACCGCCTCGTACTGCTCGGCCGCCAGCGCCGCCGAGACGGCCTTGCTGATCGCGATGAACGGCGTCGCCTCCGGCACCCGCAGCAGCGGCAGGCCGCGCTGCGCCGCCGCCTCCACCAGGGCCTGCGGCACCTCGGTGTGCGACAGGCCGACGCCCAGGCCCAGACCGACCACCCCCGCGTCGGCCAGCCGGTGCACGTACGCCTGCAGCCGCGACGCGGTCTTGCCCAGCTTGATGCCCGTGGTGAGCAGCAGTTCGCCGCCCTCCAGGAAGGGTGTCGGGTCGTCGAGCTCGCTGGTGTGCACCCAGCGGACCTGCCGCTCCAAGTGGTCCGTCCCCGCCAGCACGGTCAGATGGAGCGCGGTGTTGCGGACGACGGAGGCGAGTGTGGGGGGCATGGCACCTTCGCTGGTACGACGCGGTCGCGCCGTTGCGACCGCGCAGGTGAGGGGTTGGGGGGCTGACTCCATTATGTACGCCCCGGACAAGCGGCAGCACGGAATCCTCCGCCGCGGAGTCAGCGCCGCGCTGGCCCGCCGCGCTGGCCCGCCGCGGTGACCCGCCGCGGAGCCGCGCCGCGGCCGGCGCCACCTGCGGATCCGTGCGGACCGGACCGCCGTCAGTCCCTCAGGTCCACCAGCAGCGGCGGGACCTGGTCCCCGTCCACCGTCGTCAGCGACGCCACGGCGTGCCCGCTCGGCAGCGCGTGCGCCAGGTCGGACGGCGACCAGCGGTGCCGCTCGACGTCCCGGGTGGTCACCGACTCGGTCTGCGCGGTCGTCCCGGACAGCGCCTTGCGGCCCGCCCGGGCGGCCTTGCGGACCAGCCCGCCGGAGGTGTCCGGCGTGTGCGTCACCGCGGTCTCGGTGACCAGGTGGGTGCCCCAGGCCTCGGAGAACAGCCGGCCGTCCCACGGGGCGATCCCCGGGAAGGCCATCCGGCAGCCGACCGCGCCGAACAGCGGCGCCCGCAGCGGCTCCGGCAGGTCCACCAGGGTGCGCAGCAGCAGCACCGCGCCCGCGTTCGCCGCCCGCATCCGCTGCAGCCCGCGGACGATCTGCGCGTCCACCGCCGCCGAGGCGTCGTCCACCACCAGGCCGGCGAACAGCGACCGCTCGGTGCGCGCCGACGCGGCCTGCACGAACTGGGCGACCACCAGCCGCGACAGCATCCGGGCGACCTCCGGGTGGCTGCGCTCCGGCAGCTTCACCCGGACCCGCAGCGGGTGCTCCAGCGCCCGCATCGCGAACGGCGGCAGCGCGTCCGGACCGCCCGCGAAGCTGCGCGCGAAGACCGGACGGTCCAGCAGCGCCAGCCGGTCGGCCAGCAGCGTGCCCGGGTCGTCGACCCGGCCGTGCCGGCTCTCGCGGTGCAGCAGGTCGGCCTCGTGCACCGCCAGCAGGCCGCCCGCCTGCAGCGCCTTGCGCAGCACCGCCCAGGCGTCCTGGTCCCCGCCGAGCAGCGCCCGCAGCTCGCGCACCCCCGGGTAGCGGCCGTACGCCGCGTGGTACGGGCCGACCACCTGCTGCAGCGCGGTGCGCGCGGTCTCGGCGCGCGCCGCCAGCTCGTCCGGCAGCAGCGCGTCGGCCAGCCGGGCCGCGGCCTCGTCCGGGTCCGCGGCGGCGCCGTACAGGTCGAGGCCGTACGGGGACGCCGGGTCGCCCGGCGCGATCACCACGTCGTACCAGGCGTCCGGACCGAGGTCCGACTCGGCGGCGCCGATCACCACCGCGCAGGCCGTGCCGGCGAGCGCCTGCAGGCAGAGCGCCTCCGCGACCGGCCGGGCCAGCCGCGCGGTCTTCCCGGTGCCGGCCGGGCCGACCGCCAGCAGGGAGGTGCCGATCAGCTGCGGGTCCAGGGCGAACCCGGCGCTGCGGTGCGCGGGCGGGTTCTTCACCACGTTCTGCGCGGTGCCGAGGCGGACCTGACGGGTCAGCAGGTCGTGCCGGCCGCTGCGGCCCGGCAGGTCCCGGGCCTCGGAGGGGTGGGCGCAGGCGGCGGCACCGCGGACCTCGACCTGCTCGGCGAAGGCCGGCAGCAGCTCCGGGTCCGCCAGCACGGTCTCCCAGGCGTGGCGGATCCGCGCGTAGTCGACGTCACCGACCGGCTCGCCGTCCAACCGCCGCGCCACCTGCGGCGCAGCCCCCCGGATCCCGGTCCAGGGGTCGGTGGTGAGGGGGGTCTCGGCGTCCGCCGGGGGCTCCTCGTGCGTCACCGTCCTGGACAGCAGCGGTGCGACCCAGCGCCGCCAGACCTCGGCCCAGCGGCCCATCGATCCGAAGACCATGAACACCCCGATGAGCACGGCGACGTTCACGGCCAGGGCGATGAGGAAGGAGACGACGAACGAGCTGGGAACGGTGAGTCCGACCGCCGTGAGCAGGCTCTGGATCAGCGGCGCGCCCTGGAGGTACACCACGGCGCCGACCGCGAGGTTCAGGGCGGCGCGCAGGAGGAGGGGGCGGGCGGGGACGGCGGCCTGTTCGGCGCGGGTCTCGTTGTGGGGGCGGTGGCCGAGGCGGAAGACGCCGGGCGGGGCGTCGGGGCGGGGTTCGGTCGCCCAGGCGGCGAGGTCGAAGGGGAGGGTCCGCTGCGGGGGGACGGACGATGTCCGTTGCGCCTGCGGCGCCTGCTGCCCCCGAGTGCCGTCCAGTCCCATCCCGGCCCCACTCCCTGTCCCACCGCCGGCAATGCCATACCCATGCCGCCGGTCCGGCGACACGCCCGCGCTCAATGTAGTGGAGCAGGGGCGCGTGTTCGCTGAACCGGGCGCGCTGGCCGCGCCGGACAATTCGGGCGGCGCACTGCTACCGAGTGGCGCATGCTCGGGTCGTGGGCTCGGCCGTAGCCTTCGAGGACCGAGCACTGAGATATGGAGAAACCCGCCATGAGCGCTGCAACCCCGCTCCCGCAGGAGCGCCGCCTGGTCACCGCGATCCCCGGCCCGAAGTCGCAGGAGCTGCAGGCCCGCAAGCTCGGTGCGGTGGCCGCGGGTGTCGGCACCACCCTCCCCGTGTACGTGGCCCGTGCCAACGGCGGCGTGCTGGAGGACGTGGACGGCAACAGCCTGATCGACTTCGGTTCCGGCATCGCCGTGACCAACGTGGGCAACAGCGCGGAGGCGGTCGTCGCCAAGGCGTCCGAGCAGCTCGCGGCGTTCACGCACACCTGTTTCATGGTGACCCCGTACGAGGGCTACGTGGCCGTGGCCGAGCAGCTGAACGAGCTGACCCCGGGCGACCACGAGAAGCGCACCGCGCTGTTCAACTCCGGCGCCGAGGCCGTCGAGAACGCGGTGAAGATCGCCCGCGCTTACACCAAGCGCACCGCCGTCGTGGTGTTCGACCACGGCTACCACGGCCGCACCAACCTGACCATGGGCCTGACGGCGAAGAACATGCCGTACAAGCAGGGCTTCGGCCCGTTCGCACCGGAGATCTACCGGGTGCCGGTGGCCTACCCGTACCGCTGGCTGACCGGTGCGGAGAACTGCGCCGCCGAGGCCGCCTCGCAGGCGATCGACATGATCAACAAGCAGATCGGCGCCGAGAACGTCGCGGCGATCATCATCGAGCCGATCCAGGGCGAGGGCGGCTTCATCGAGCCGGCCAAGGGCTTCCTGCCGGCGATCGTGGAGTACGCGAAGGCCAACGGCATCGTGTTCGTCGCGGACGAGATCCAGACCGGCTTCTGCCGCACCGGCCAGTGGTTCGCGTGCGAGGACGAGGGCGTCGTTCCGGACCTGATCACCACCGCCAAGGGCATCGCCGGCGGTCTGCCGCTGGCCGCCGTCACCGGCCGTGCCGAGATCATGGACGCCGCGCACGCGGGTGGCCTGGGCGGCACCTACGGCGGCAACCCGGTGGCCTGCGCCGCCGCGCTCGGCTCGATCGAGACCATGAAGGAACTGGACCTCAACGCCAAGGCACAGCGCATCGGCGAGGTCATGCTGGGCCGTCTGCGGACCATGCAGGAGAAGTTCGACGTGATCGGCGAGGTCCGCGGCCGCGGCGCGATGATCGCGATCGAGCTGGTGAAGCCGGGCACCAAGGAGCCCAACCCGGAGGTCACCGCCGCCGTGGCGAAGGCCTGCCACGCCGAGGGCCTGGTGGTGCTGACCGCCGGCACCTACGGCAACGTGCTGCGTTTCCTGCCGCCGCTGGTGATGCCGGAGCACCTGCTCACCGAGGGCCTGGACATCATCGAGGGCGCCTTCGCCGGCGTCTGACGAGCCCGGGGCGGTGGACAGCGCCCCGCAGGAGCGGGCCGGTCCGACCAGGACCGGGCCGCTCCGCGTTTCCTCCGTCGGCACCCGCGGACCGGCCGCGGGCCGTGCGCCGTCGCGGGCGGCGGTGGGACGGGTACCACCGCGTGGAGGTTGTACTCCCGCTGGTGAAGATGCTGTGCGAAACCACTTGCGCATCTCTGCTCGGCGGTGCCTTTGACGTACTGTCATGACAGATGGACAGCGAGCCGCGACCCTTAGCGACATCCTCCGCCGCCCCGGCGCGGGCAGCTGAGCCTCCAGACCGATCGACCGACCGCCGGGCCCACACCCCCCGGGCCGTGCGGAGCGGCGATCACCTCGGCCGCCCCGGAGCTCTCCCCCCTGCTCCGGGGCGGCTTTCGTTGCTTGTCGTGCCCATGATGCTCGCGGTGCTGCTGGTGCTGATCTCCTGGCAGGTCGCGGTCGACGGGCCGCTGCTCGGACTGGACACCGGGGCACGGCACACCGTCCACGAGCTGCGCCACGCGCTGCACAGCACGCTGGTCAACCACCTCGGCGCCGGCCTGTCCGACCTGGGCGGCGCGGTGCCGGCCGTACCGGTGCTGCTGGCCGCGGGGGCCCTGGCGGCGGTGCGCCGCCGCCGCGCCGCGCCGGCCCGCTGGTGGCTGCCGCTGCCGCTGGCCGCGGCGGCCGCGGCCCTGATCCCGCTGCTGGTGGTGCCCGCCAAGGCCTGGTTCGCCCGCCCGGGGCCGTACGGGCTGCCGCTCGCGCCCGACCAGTGGGGCTGGTACCCGTCCGGGCACACCGCGACCTCGGCGATCGCCTACGGGACGGCCGCGCTGCTGCTCGGCGGGACGCTCGCGGCCGACGCCCGGTTCGTGCTGTACACCTGCACCGTGATGCTCTGCCTCGGTGTGGGGGCCGGCCTGGTGTGGAGCGACTACCACTGGCTGCTGGACGTGGTCGCCAGCTGGTGCCTGGCCGGTCTGCTGCTGTGGGCTGCGGCGCTGCTGGTGCGGCGCGCGCTGCCCCGCGTACCGGCCGACGGCGGGGGCCCGCCGCGCTGGGGATCCGACTGACCGGCCCGCGCGGACGATGCGGACAGTGCGGTCGGCGCGGACGGTGCGGGTCGGTTCAGCTGTCGGCCGGGGGTTCGTCCTGGTTGCGGTGGACGAGGCCGGGCTCGCCGTTGTCGCGGTGCCACTCGACGACCAGTTCGTCGCGGGCGCCGAACCGGACGAGGTGGCGGCCCACCACGTCCTCGAGGTCGGCGAGGTGGTCGAGCTCGCCGTCGACGACCAACAGCAGGCCGTCCGGCTCCGCGGTGAGGACGGCGGTGCCGTAGGAGAAGGTGACGGTGCCGCGGCCGGTCTCCTCGGACCAGTCGGCGGTCACCCGGCGCCCGAGGTGGGCGGCGAGCTGCTTGCCGTAACGGCCGGGGCGGTCGGTGGCGACGCGGGCTTCGGATCGGGACACGGGATCTCCAGAGTGCCGGGGTGCGGGAATCGGGGGTGCTCCGCGCACGCGGGCACCCGTTGGACGGGGGCCCGCCGGGCAGGCTCCGGACCGTCCACCACTACGGTAGGGCGAATAGTGAGGTTAGCTCAACAAATTTTCGGGACTGCCGCACCGATACCCTGGCCCCGCCCGCCCCGGGCCGGGCCGGGGCACTCCGAGCCGGGAGCCCCCATGACCACGCCGCCGACCGCCGACACCGCAGCGGAGCTCGCCGACGCGCTGACCCGGGCGATGAAGCGGATCCGGCGGCAGACCATGCACCGGCTGGAGCCCTACGGCATCACCCCCGCCCAGGCCCGCGCGCTGCGCACCCTGGCCCACGCCCCCGGCTGCGACGAGGGGCCGGGCGCCCCGATGCGGCTCAGCGACCTGGCCGAACGGCTGCGGATCGCCCCCCGCTCCGCGACCGCGGTGGTGGACGCCCTGGAGGAGGCCGACCTGGTCGCCCGTACCCCGGACCCGGCCGACCGCCGGGCCGTCCGGGTGGTGCTGACCGATGCCGGCCGGGCCGCACTGGAGCGGATCGGACAGGTCCGCCACGAGGTCGCCCGGGACTACTTCAACCCGGTCAGCCGCGCGGAGCAGGAGGCCCTGCTGCAGGCGCTGCGGGCCGCCGAAGCAGCGTACGAATCAGCGACACCGCCCGGTCGGCCGGCACCGCGGTGAGCCCGATCCCGGCGATCACCAGGACGGCCGCGGCCCCGGCGAGCGCACTGAACCGTTCGCCGAGCAGCAGCCAGGACGAGGACATCCCGAACACCGGCACCAGCAGCGAGTAGGGCGCCACCGCGGAGGCGTCGTACCGACGCAGCAGGTGGCTCCAGGCGACGAAGCCGAACAGGGTGGAGACCAGGCCGACGTAGGCGATGGCGCCGATGCCCGCCGCCGAGATCCCGGCGAGCGCCCTGAGGTCGGCCTCCGGACCCTCCACCAGCAGGGACAGCGCGAGCAGCGGCAGCGGCGGCACCGCGCTGACCCAGACCATCCAGCGCAGGGCGTCCGCCGGGGCCGCCCTGCGGGTCAGCACGTTGGACAGCCCCCAGAACACGGCCGCCGCGATGACCAGCGCAAACGCACCGACCGGGCCGCCGAGGCCGTGGTCGACGGCGGCGAGCGCGATGCCGCCGAAGGCGACGGCGAGACCGGCCGTGCGCTGCCCGGTGGGGCGCTCGCGCAGCAGCACCGTCGCGAACAGCGCCGTGAACACCGCCTGGCTCTGCAGCACCAGCGAGGACAGGCCGGCCGGCATCCCCGCGTGCATGCCGAGGAAGAGCAGGCCGAACTTGGCCACGCCGAGCGTGCACCCGACGGCCGCCACCCACTTCCAGGCGACCCGCGGCGGCCCGACGAAGAAGACGGCGGGCACGGCGACGACGGCGAAGCGCAGGGCGCAGAAGAGCAGCGGCGGGAAGTTCTCCAGGCCGACGTGGATCAGCACGAAGTTGAGGCCCCAGACGGCGGCGACCAGCACCGCCAGGCCGATGTCGCGCGGCGCCATCGCGGCACCGGCGGGGCCCGCGCCGGCGGAGGACGCGGAGCGGCCCGCGGCGACGGAGGTAACGGGGACGGAAGCGGTGGTCGGTGGCATGGAATCGAGCCTGACGGGTGGGCACTGTTCAGCACCAGCGATGAATTCTGAACCGAACCGTTCAGCAACGCTTTACCATGGCCGTCATGTTGGATCTCGGCAGGATGCGCGCGCTGCACGCGGTGGCGGTGCACGGCTCGGTCGGCGGCGCGGCGGCCGCCCTCGGGTTCACGCCCTCCGCCGTCTCGCAGCAGATCTCCAAGCTGGAGCGTGAGACCCGCACCGTGCTGCTGGAGCGCCAGGGCCGCGGCGTGGTGCTCACCGACGCGGCCGTGCGGCTGGCCGACACCGCCCGGCAACTGCTCGCCCTGGTCGAACAGGCCGAGGTGACGCTGGAGGAGCGGCGCGGGCAGGCGGTCGGCCGGCTGCTGGTGGCCTCGTTCGCGACCGGCGCCCGCGGGGTGATGCCCGGTGCCCTCGCGGACCTGCGCGAGCACTGCCCCGACCTCGACGTCCGGCTGCTGGAGACCGACCCGTACCTGGCCGTCGAGCTGGTCACCCGCGGCGAGGTCGACCTCGCCCTCGTCCAGGACTGGCCGACCGTGCCGCTGCCCGTGCAGGACGGGGTCTCCCGCCTGGACCTCGGTCTGGACCCGGTGGACCTGCTGCTGCCGGCCGGTCATCCGCTCGCCGCGCTCGCCACCGTCCCGGTGGAGCGACTGCTCGGGCAGCGGTGGATCAGCGTCCCGCCGGGCAACATCTGCCACGACTGGCTCGTGCGCACGCTCCGCGAGGCCGGCGAGGAACCCGACGTGCTCTACCAGGTCGGTGAGTTCGAGACCCAGATCGCGCTGATCCGGGCCGGTCTCGGGCTCGGCCTGGTGCCCCGGCTCGGCCGGGCGCCGCTGCCCGCCGGAGTGGTCGCCCGGACGGTCTCCCCCGAGCCCACCCGCCGCGTGTACGCACTGTGGCGCAGCCAGGCCTCCCGCCGTCCGGCGATCACGGCCGCCCTGCGGGCGATCCGCGAGCAGTGGGCCCTGATCGAGGCGGCCTCCGCGGCGGCGGGAGCGGGTGCGCCCGGCTAGCCGGCCACGCCCCGGCTCCGCCCATCCGCCGCGGTTCATCCGACGACGTCCCCGCGACGGTTCTCAGTCGGCGAAGCCGATCACCAGCCACATGAAGCCCACACCGAGCAGCGTGCAGAGCAGCGTGGTCCGGGAGGGGTGCGGGCTGTGCGCCTCGGGCAGGATGTCCGAGGTCGCGAGGTACAGCAGGAAGCCGGCGAAGAAGCCCAGGTAGAGGCCGAGCACCTCGACCGGGATGGTGAAGAGCAGCGTGATCGCCGCCCCGGTCACCGGCGCCACCGCGTCCGCCGCCAGCAGCGTGAGCGCCCGCCTGCGGTCGTTCCCGTACATCCGGGTGATCGTGTACGTGTTGAAGCCGTCCGCGAAGTCGTGCGCCACCACCGCTATGGCCACCACCGTGCCCACCGTGGTGCCCGCCTGGAAGGCGGCCCCGATCGCGAAGCCGTCCATCAGGCTGTGCCCGACCAGGGCTCCGGCCGCGGTCAGGCCGATGCCCTGCCGGGCGTGGTCGTGGTGCCCGTGGCCGTGCGTGTGGGCGGCGTACTCGCCCTCGTGGCTGCGGTGGATCGCCACCGCGCGCTCGATGATGTGGATCGTCAGGAAGCCGGCCGCGAACATCAGCAGGGCCTGCGGCACACCGTGGATCTCGTCCGGCGCGGCACGGACCGCCTCCGGCAGGAGGTCGAAGGCGACCACACCGAGCATCAGTCCGGCGGCGAAACCGAGCACCAGGTGCCGGCGGTCACCCGTCCGCTGGGCGACCCAGCCGCCGACCAGCGTCATCAGGAAGGCCGCGGCGGCGACGAGGACGGCGGTCACCGGTCGGCCTCCGCCGCTCGCGGCGCCGGGATGGACGGACGGCGGGGCGCCGGTGCGCACACGGAACCGGGGATGCACCCGGAATCCGGGGCGGGCACCGTCCTGGGCGGGAGCACGGCTACGGGGGCGGGCACGGTCGGCGGTCTCAGCCGTCGGTGGCGGCGAGGTAGGCCGCGGCGAGTTGGGGCGAGCCCTCGACCGCCCAGCTGTGGCCGATCGCCGTGACGTCGAGTTCGCGCCCGCCGGGCAGGACCACCAGCGGGCGGTCGTGTTCGTCGAGCCGCCAGACCGTGCCGGGCACGCGCCGGCGCAGCACCGTGCCGAGATACAGGCCGGCGTCGTTGCCCAGCCACTCCGAGACCTCCGGATCGTCGCGCCAGCGCGGGAGCAGTTGGTCGAGCTGGGTCAGCGACGTCACTCCGTCGTCGAGCCGCACGCCCGAGTCGTCGGCGAGCTCGCGCAGCAGCCCGCACTCGGCGAGCAGGTCGGCCATCGTCGGCTCGTCCGGCTGCGGCGGGATGCCGCCCGGGTGGTGGGCGTGCCGGGCACGCCACCTGTCCAGGAACCCGATTCCCATCCCTCCAGACTGACAGGGCCGCGGTGTCGGTGCAGCGGGCCGGGGCCGCGTCCGGCGCGGCGGGGCAGCCCTGCCGCTCAGCCCGCTGCCAGGGGCAGGCCGAGGTGCGTCCGGGACAGCTCCCGCACGCCCTCGCCGTCGATCAGGTGGATGCGCCGGTAGCCCTCCTCCGCGGCGAGGTCGAGCGCCGCCTCGCCGAACCTGCCGGTGGTCAGGCGCAGCCCGCGCTCGGCGCCCTCCTCGCGGACCGCCTCGGCGAGGGTGCGCACCTCGTCCTCGGCCACCGGATCGGTGTTCCGGGACGCCCAGACCACCCAGCGGCCGGGCAGCGCGCTGTCCGCGGTGCCCTCGGCGGTGGCGACCAGCCCGATCGGCCCGCGCAGCCGCACGCTCCAGGAGCCCAGTCCGCCCCGGGTGAGCAGCTCACGCACCAGCTGGGCGAACTCGTTGGGCGACAGCTCGGCCGGGGTGGGCACCGTCGCACCGGCGGTGCCGTTCGGCACCACCGGCACGGGCCCGTACGGGTCGGGCGTGACCACGGCGGACAGCTCGCGCAGCCGCAGCAGCGCCTCGTCGTGCTCCGCGTCGGCGTACACACCCGGGGCCGGCTCGTCGTCGTCCACGACCGGGCTCCGGGCGCCGGCCGGGTCTGCCGGGTCTGCCGGGTCTGCCGGGTCGGCCACCAGGCGGGTGCGGGCGAGTGCGTCGCGGTCGGCGTCCACGCTGAGCAGACAGACCGGGTCGGCGCCGGGCCGGCGCAGCCAGCCGTTCAGCACCACGCCGGCGAGGATCCCCTCGGTGTCCACGGCGTCGGCGGCCTGCAGCGCGCGCAGCGCCAGTCGGGCGGCCAGGCGGAGGTAGTCGGAGGACCGCTCGGCCGGAGCCCGCGGCACGGGTTCGGGCGTGCCGTCCTCGGCGAGCCGGTAGCCGGAGAGCGAGGGCACCACGTCGAGCGGCGGCATGTCGAGGTCGAGGACGGCCGTCCGGGTCAGCGGGCGGAACAGGGCCCGGCAGGGGGACGGGATATCGCGGGTGGCGACCTCGGCGGCGGCGAGGGCGCGCTCCAGCAGGGACTCCACCGCGGCCGGTTCGGACAGCCGGTACGCCCGTCGGCACTCCTCCAGGCTCTCGTTGTACTCGCGCACAGCCCGGGCCTTCGCCTGCTCGGTCTCCTCGTGGGCGGCCCGTGCGGCCCGGGACTCGGCCGCGGCGCCCTCGGCCTGACGGGCCCGCCACTCGCGCAGGTCGCGCTGGTGGCGCAGCCGGGCCTGGGCGAGTTCGCGCTGGTAGCCGGAGTCGAGCAGCCGACGGGAGGCCGGTTCGTCGGGGTCGGCGGCCGGCGGCTGCGGCGGGGCGTAGTCGGCCCAGCGCGGCTCGGCCTCGACCGGCGGGAGGTCGGCGTCGGCCGGGAAGGGCCGCGGTTCGTATCTGCGCAGCTGGCTCTCGAAGTCCATCGCGGAGACGGGGAGCGCGGCGCGGCGGAGCAGGTCCGCGAGGTGTTCGTGCTCGGCCTGCACGGTGAGGGTCCGATGGTGTGTCAGGGCGGCCGCGCGGGCGTGCACGGCGACGGTGTCCTCCTCCGACGGGCCGTCGGGAGTCTCCGCCCCGAGGTCGCGGAAGAGCGTGGCGAGGAACCCGGCCTGCAGCGGCTCGGCCGCCTCCGGGAACGTCTGGGCCACGGCGGACGCCCGGGCCGATGGTGTCCGGGCCGAGGAGGCGGCCGACGGGGTACTGTCCGGGCGGCTGTCGGGTGAATGCTGCATCAGCGGTCGATCCCCCACTACGTCACTGAGCCTCTACGTCACTGAACCACTGCGTCACTGCATCACTGGTCGTCCGGCGAGATCGCGGAGGCCCGGACCAGCCCGCGCGCGCTCGCAGGGGCCGCTCGGCCGCGGTCCCTGCGAGCATTCTCCACCGTTCGGATGCGATGGTCAGCCAACAACGGGAGTTGGCCACCGCAGTGCACCGACCGAGCCACCCCTGGGGGGTGCCCGTCGGCCACCGTGGTGCCGCCGTTGGGTCTCGGTTCGGTTCGGTTCGGTCGGTGTCGGCGCTGTGCCTTCGGCTCCCTCCGGCGGTGGGTCAGTTCGTGCGGGTGTCAGTTGGTGTGGGTGTCAGTTGGTGCGGGTGTTGGTGAGGTGCTGTCCGATGTACCCGACGTAGATGCGGCCGCTGCCGGAGCAGTCGTCGAGGTAGTGCAGTCGAGGGGCGGTCGAACCGCCGCCGATCCGCAGGTGGGCTCCCATGAAGGCGCGTCGGGACACGTCCACGCAGGGCGGCACCGGCAGCATCCGTTCGCGCTTCCACTTGGCGTGGCTCTCGACCGTGCGGGACTCCCAGCGGACGGCCTTGCGCGGCGGGAAGTGGTGGCAGCCGGGCGGGGTGTGCTCGCACCACGCCTTGAAGTCACCGCCGGCCTCACCTCGGACGGCTGCCGCGGCGTACTCCTGCAGGGCCGTCAACCCGTCCCAGGCGAGGCGCGCCCAGCCGGAGCCGTCGGGCTGCCCGTCCAGTGCGACGGTCTCCTTCTCGTCCCCGGTGAACTGCAGCAGCGGGAACTCGGCGAACCGGCAGACCAGCTCACCGAAGCTCTCGGGCACCAGTTCCTTGTCCGCGGCTATGTCCCTGGCCAGGCGGGCGAACGCCGCCTCGGCGGGAGCGCGCAGCGCGGCCACCGACGGCAGTCCGGCCCCCGCCGGGACCGCGACGGGTGCCACCGGAGCCACGCAGAGCCTGCTGCCGGAGCGGGCCGGGCGCGGAGCGCTGCGGCGGCGGCGCTCATCGGCCCGGGGGCGCGGCGCCTCGGAGGCCGTCCTGGAGCGCACGGGCTGCCGGTGCTCCGGCGGCACGATCAGCGGGGGGACGGCGGCCAGGGCCGGCGGTACGGGGATATCGGCGGCGATCTGCCGGGGCTCGCGGGCCAGCAGCCCGGCCGCCCGGCGGGTGTCCTCCGACATCCGGCGGGTGGCGAGCACCTGGTGCCGTCCGGCGTCCGCACGGGAAGCCGGATCGACCTCGGGGAGGTACGTGCGCACCGCACCCCCGTAGACCTTGTGGAACTCGAAGGCGACGTTGAACAGCGGCAGGGCGGCGTGGTCGAGGACGTGCAGCGAGGCCAGGCCCGTGAGCTGGTGCAGCACCGGCTGCACCTGGTCGGCCAGCCACTCCTCCAGCGGGGTGGACGGGGGCACGCTCGCGACGACGGCGGCCAGGCGCCGCTCCGGGTCGCAGAGCTGGTCGATCAGGTCGTCGACCTCGGCGGGGGTGACGACCCGCGGCTGGGCCGTCAGCGGTGCGGGGCCGTCGTGGGCGTCGAGCAGGGGCAGCAGGATCCGTGCGACCTCGGGCACCGGCACCCGGCCGGGGCTGCGGACCGGCGGACCGGCGGTGAGGTGATCCGCCTCCAGCCGGAGAACGAGGGGCTCCTCGCCGCCGGCGGCCGTCGGAGTGCCGGTGGGAGCAACTGCGGGAGCGGCTGTGGGAACGGCTGTGGCGATGGTGACGGTCAGCAGGTGGGTGCGGTGTGCACCGTCCGGGGTGCGCAGCCGGCGTCGGGCGTAGCGGCCGGTGGGGCCCACCGGAGGGGTGCCACCGGAAGCAAGGCCCCGGGCGGGGCCGTGGTCGGAGCCGTGGTCGGGGGTGGTGGTGTCGGAAGCAGTGGCAGGTGTGGGCGTGGCCGGTGCCTCGGCGGACACCGGCAGTGGCCCGGTGTCGCGGTCCAGGAGCACGCGCTCGCCGAGTCTGAGCCGTTCCGTCCTCGGGGACCGGTCGGCCGGCGGGGGCTCGTCGTGGCCCTCCTGCTTGAGCCAGACGGCGAGTGCCTCGTCCACCAGGGCGAGGACGTCGTCGAAGGGCAGCGCGGTGGTGAGGGTCGTCCGGTAGGGAATGGCGCGTCCGGACTGGTCGGCCTGCCTGGGCAGGCCCGGTGGTTCGGCTGGGCGGCCGGAGGTCGGGGCGTGGTCTGACGTCATGCTCGGTACCTCCCGTGGTGCAGGGGTCGGGTCTGCGGTCCTCCATCGATGGGCTGGATGTCCGGCATCGGCCGGCGGGTGTCGGCGCGACGTCCTTGTGCTGGAAACGGAGACGCCCGGAGCGGAAGTTCCGACTCCGGGCATGGTTAATTCGTTCGAGTGTCACTCAATCGGCAGTTCGCGGTGGCTCCACCCCGCCGGCGCCGCGCTGGAGGAGCCGCCGGTGGCCTCGGCGAGCCAGGCGTGAAAGTCCGTCACCCCGGCCTCCGGCACCCCCACTTCGATCCGCACCCCGGCGGCCTCGTAGGCCAGGTCCCGCACCTCGTACCCCGCCGCACGCAGGTCGTTCTCCAGCCGTCCGGCCCTGGTGTGGTCGGCCGGAACGGTGAACAGGGCCACCGGACGGCGCTCCAGCAGGCCGATCACGTCGACGGCCTCGGAGACCGCGCTGCCGTACGCCCGCACCAGTCCGCCCGCGCCGAGCTTGATCCCGCCGAAGTAGCGGGTCACCACCGCAGCCGTGTCGGTCAGGCCGCGCCGCCGGAGCACCTCCAGCATCGGCACACCGGCCGTTCCGCTCGGCTCGCCGTCGTCGTTGGAGCGCTCGCGCCGCTGGTCCTCGCCGACCACGAAGGCGGTGCAGTTGTGCCGGGCGTCCCAGTACTGCTTGCGGATCGCGGCGATGAAGGCCTGCGCCTCGTCCTCGTCGGCGACCCGGGCGAGGTGGCAGATGAAGCGGGACTTCTTGATCTCGATCTCGTGGCTGCCAGCGCCCCGGACGGTCAGGTACGGCTTCGGGCTGGGCTCCGACATGGCGGGACGGGTCTCCGGGCAGGTGGGGGGCGGCGGGCAGCAGGCGACGGCGCTGCCGCGGCGGCGCACCGGTCGTCCCGCACGGGGTGTCCCGCCAGCCTAACGCTCCGGGTCCTGCACCGGTTCGGTGCCGGACCGGCCATGGGATCGCCGCCTCCCCGCCCGGGCTGCCGGACGCCGCCGGTCAGCGCCCGGCGAGTGCGTCCAGCGCGGCGCGGTCGAGGCCGGTGAGCCGGGCGACCTCCGCCGGGTCGACGGCCCCGCAGTCAAGGCCGCGGAGCAGGTAGCCGCTGAGCGCGCGGGCGGTGGCCGGCTCGTCCATCACGTCGCCGCCGGCCTTGGCCACGTAGGCGGCGAGCCGGGCCGCGGCCGCCTCCAGGCCCTCGCGGTAGAAGGCGTAGACCGCGGCGTAGCGGGTCGGCAGGTGCGCCGGGTGCATGTCCCAGCCCTGGTAGTAGGCGCGGGCCAGCGAACGGCGGACGAGGCCGTGGTGCAGCCGCCAGGCCGCGTGGACCTGCTCGGTGGAGCCGGTCGGGACGACGTTGGTGGAGCCGTCGGACAGCCGCACGCCGGTGCCGGCCGCGGCGACCTGCATCACCGCCTTGGCGTGGTCGGCCACCGGGTGGTCCATGCTCTGGTACGCCGCGCTGACCCCGCAGGCGGCGCTGTAGTCGAAGGTGCCGTAGTGCAGGCCGGTCGCCCGGCCCTCGGCGGCGTCGATCATGCGGGCCACCGTGGCACGGCCGTCCGCGCCGAGGATGGCCTGCGTCGTCTCGATCTGGATCTCGAACCCGATCCGGCCGACGGGCAGCCCCGCCCGCCGCTCGAAGTCCTCCAGCAGCCGGACCAGCGCCGTGACCTGCTCGGCGTAGGTCACCTTCGGCAGGGTCAGCACCAGCCCGTCGGGCAGGCCGCCTCCGGCGAGCAGCGTGGCGAGGAACAGCTCCAGGGTGCGGATGCCGCGGTCGCGGACGGCCGCCTCCATGCACTTGATCCGGATGCCGATGTACGGCGGGGCCGCCCCGCCGGCCACCGCCTCGGACACCAGACGGGCGGCCCGTACCGCGGCCGCGTCCTCCTCGGCGTCCGGCCGGGGGCCGTAGCCGTCCTCGAAGTCGATCCGCAGGTCCTCGACGGGCTCCCGCTCCAGCTTCGCCCGGACGCGGGCGTGCACGTCGGCGAGCAGGGCGTCCGCGGGGACCCCGAGCGCCTGCGCGAGCTGCTCCGGCGTCGCGGCGTGCGTGTCGAACGCCTCCAGCGCCCGGCGGCCCCAGTCGTCCACCGTGTCGGCGCCGAAGGCGTCGGCCGGGACGTACACGGTGTGCACGGGCTGCCGGCTGCCGGAGTCCCCCGGGTAGCGGCGGGCCAGCTCGGCGTCGATCGGGGCCAGCAGGGCGGCCACGGCCGTCCGGGCCGCGTCGGAGAACGAGGCCCCACCTGCGGGAACGGTGCCGTTCAGCTCGACCTGCGCCATCAGAACTCCTCCACGACGCGCCGGCCGCACACCGCACCAGCGCTTCAACAAATTGTTGAGGCGACGGTAGTGTTCGCCGCGCCGGGGCGTCAATGGCGCACCCCCCGGTCGGAGTCGTCCGGGGGGTGCGTGGGGTTGTGGTGATGCACGGTTGCGCCGGTGACCCGGCGTGTGCCCGCAGCCGGTGGCGGCTACTCGCGGCCGGAGCTGACGTAGCGGTTCTGCAGCTGGGCCCAGATGCGGTTCACGTCCGCGGGGTTCACCGAACCGTCCGGGCGCGAGCCGGTGACCCCGTACTCGGAGGTCAGGAACTCGGCGAGGCTCTGCGGGTCGGGCTGCTGCTCGTAGGTGTCGATGTACGAGATCAGCGCGTCGAAGCAGACGTCCGGGTCGAGCGGGTCGGCACCGGAACGGCGACCGCCCTGCCCTCCGGCGGACTCGACGCCCTCGGCATCGAAGTCCAGATCCGCCAGCTCGGCGCGGTCGGCCTCGGCCTGGTCGAAGGGCAGCGGCTCCGCCACGGCCCCGTCCCGCGCGAAGCGGCGCACGTCCTGCTGGAACTGCTCGGACTCGGCGTGGACGGTCTGCTCCAGGCGGATCGGACGACCGAGCCGACCAGGAGACACCTGTCCGGGGGCGGGGCGGGCCGTGCCCTGCTGCGGCCCGGCCTGGGGACGGCCCACGGCACCCGGCACCGGACGGCCCGGACGCTCGCCCTGGGCCGGACCGCCGAGGACCTGCGGACCGGACGGCGGCAGGTCGCCCATCGGGCCGGCCTGGGGTCCGACGGGCCGCGGCTCCGCCGCCCGCGGCGGCTTGAACCACGGGGACATCCGGGCGCCCGGCGCCTCGGCGTCGTCGGACGGCTGCGAGTAGCTGCGGACCGCACGGGCCATCCAGACGTTGGCCTGGGCGGCCTCCGGCTCGGAGACCGGCGTGCCGTCGTGCTCCGGCTCCTGCGCGTCCCGCAGCCGGACCGCGGCCAGCTTGGCCAGGGTCGGCACCGCCACGGCGGCCGACACCGCAGCCGGACCGGCGGGCGAGGCCTCGCCCTTCGTCACCTCGAGCGGACCGTCGATCCGGTCGAGGATGCCCGGGTCGAGCGGCACGCCGTACTTCGCCAGCTTGAGCGGCAGGAGCGCTTGGAAGGGAGCGGACCGGCGCCAGCCGCGGCCGTACCGGAACCTCAGCTGCGCGCGGTACACCAGCCGGTTCTGCTCCAGCCGGACCGTCTCGTCGTAGGAGCGGAGCTCCCACAGCTTCATGCGGCGCCAGAGGCGGAAGGTCGGCACCGGCGAGAGGACCCAGCGCATCAGGCGCACCGACTCCATGTGGCGGTCGGCGGTGATCGCCGCGATCCTGCCCACCGCGTGCCGGGAAGCCTCGACGACCACGACGAACAGCACCGGGATGACCGCGTGCATCGCCATGCCGAGGGCGTCGCCCCAGGAGGCCGCCGCGTTGAACGCGATCGTCGCGGCGGTGAGCAGCCAGGCCGTCTGCCGCAGCAGCGGGAAGGGTATGCGCAGCCAGGTCAGGACCAGGTCCAGCGCGAGCAGCACGACGATGCCGGCGTCGACGCCGATCGGGAAGGCGTAGGAGAAGGCACCGAAGCCCTTCTCCATCGCGAGTTCGCGCACCGCGTTGTACGAGCCGGCGAAACCGATGCCGGAAATCAGACAGGCACCGGCGGCGACCACGCCGAGTAGTGCCCGATGAGCGCGAGTGAGGGACGGGCGTGCCATGTAGTAGATCAACCCCTGGGGACCGGCTGCTGCCGTAAGCGACCGTTACTGCCGAATCCACCCTCGGCCGGACACGGGGTCTCCGTGCTGTGGACCGTCTCGGCCCACCGGATACTACTCGTACACGCGTTTCATCACGCCTCCCACCCGGACGCCGGTGTCCGCTGCGGGGTGCCGTTGAGGTGCGCCAACACCGCCAGGACACGGCGGTTGGCGTCCTCGGCCGGTGCCAGCTCCAATTTCGTGAAGATATTGGCAATGTGTTTCGCCACCGCACCGTCACTGACGGTGAGTCGGGCGGCGATGGCGGAATTGGAACAGCCCTCCGCCATCAACTCCAGCACCTCCCGCTCCCGGGGTGTCAGCCGCTGGAGCGGGCCCGAACCGGCCCGGCTCTCCATCAGTTTGGCGATCACGTCCGGGTCCATCGCCGTACCGCCGGCCGCCACCCGGCGGACGGCGTCGACGAACTGCTCGGCGTTGAACACCCGGTCCTTCAGCAGGTACCCCACGCCGCCGGAGCCGTCGGCCAACAGCTCCCGCGCGTAGAGCTGTTGGACGTGCTGCGACAGGACGAGGACCGGCAGGCCGGGGACCTGCCGCCGGGCCGCGAGCGCCGCCTGTAGCCCCTCGTCGGTCAGCGTGGGCGGAAGCCGGACGTCCACCACGGCGACGTCGGGCTTCTCGTTGAGCAATGCCTCCAAGAGCTCGGGACCGGTCTCGACCGCCGCCGCGATGGTGAAGCCGTGCACCTCCAGGAGCTTGATCAGCCCTTGTCGGAGGAGGTAGAGATCCTCGGCGAGGACAACGCGCACGGCAACTCCATGGTGATGGTCGTCGGCCCGCCGGGCGGGCTGCTCAGCGAGAGCGTGCCATCGAAGGTACCCAACCTCCGCTCGATGCCGCGCAGCCCACTCCCCCGGCCCGGCTGAGCGCCCCCGCAGCCGTCGTCGGTGACCGTGACTCGGAGCAGGCCGGCCCGGTGGAGGATGTCCACCCAGACCCGTCGTGCCCCCGAGTGCTTGGCGGCGTTGGCGAGCAGTTCGCTGATGCAGAAGTAGACGGCGGCCTCCACCGGCGGCTCGGGTCGCTCCGGCAGGCAGACGGTGACCTCGGTGGGCAACGGGCTGTCCAGGGCCAGCGATCGCACCGCATCACCCAGCCCGCGCTCGGCCAGGACCGGCGGGTGTATGCCCCGCACGAGGTCGCGCAGTTCCTGGAGCGCCTTGGCGGAGGATTGCCTGGCCTCGGAGAGCAACTCGCGGGCCGCGGCCTGGTCGGTCTCCATCAGGTGCTCGATCGTGCCGAGTGTCATGCCGATCGCCACCAGCCTCGCCTGGGCGCCGTCGTGCAGGTCCCGCTCGATCCGCCGCAGCTCCGCCGCCTGGTCGCCCAGGGCATCGGCACGGGTCAGGGTCAGCTCCTCGACCCGGCGCTTCAGCTGGGTGTTGCTGGCCCACCGACCCGGCTCCAGCACCCGTGCGGCGACGTCGAGGTGGGCACGCAGTGCGTACGGCGTGACCAGGAGACCCACCACCGACACCAGCACGCCGAGCAGGAGCGACATGACGGACTTCAGCGGGTGGCTGCTGCCCAGCCCACCGTCGACGGCGGAGACGAGTGCGAAGACCGCCCCACCACCGAGCATCAGCACCGGCGGCACCAGGAAGAACGTCGCGGACCAGGGGTTGAGGAGCCACCAGATCGCGTCCCGCCTGGTCGTGGCGTCCCGCACGCTCCAGTGCACGAAACGGGCCACCCGGGCCACCCCGTGCCGGCGGTGGTAAGAGAAGCCCGTCCACCAGTGGCCGCGCTCGTCACGCTCCAGCGGCGGCATGGGCGAGTACTCCGCCCGGACGGTGATCCCGCACCAGCGCCGGACCTGAGCCCTCGTCCAGCCCGCGCTGTGGCGGGAGCACTGGTAGACCGCCAGCAGACCGGTGGTCATCACCGTCACGAACACGCAGAACGGGAAGAACTCGAAGGTCTCGAAGATCCGGGCCGTCACACCGCCGGTGACGACCACGACCATGAACGGCAACAGGACGCTCAGGCTCGCGCCGCCGGCAGCGATCGCGGACCGGCCCACCGCCCGGACGCTCGCCCGGAGCCGCCCCGACGCTCCCCGACCGACCACCTTCATCCCTTCGAGGGAAGTTGTGACTGCCACGGTGCTGCTCCTGACATCGACGTCCGACTGGCCACGGCATCAGTTTCCTGGCTGGGGTCATCGCAGCACATTGGCTGTGACACCCATCTTTGGGGTGGACCTAGCACCACCTCCTGGCTGGCCGTGCCGAACCCGGAAATGCGAGAAGCCCCGCCCGGTGTCCCCGGGCGGGGC